>NZ_DOPT01000108.1:2628-18482 GCF_003512625.1 Herpetosiphon sp.
CCCCTGCACCCCCTCAAGGACATAGGGTGGTGAGCAGAGATCCATCGATGAACCACGGGATTCGTGGTTCGATACGGAACACTTTTGAAACCAACCTATCGATGACCATTAGAACTCCCTTCGCCCGCCGTAGTGGGAGAGGGGTTGGGGGCGAGGGGACGTAACGCGGTATCCAACAATGTGGTTTTTGCGCGAAGGCAATAGCCCCTGAATAATGGCACGAAGGGCGTTCTTCGTGCCATTCGTGTGGATTATAATAGTTCAACCGTCGCTTGTGGACGGGATCTGAGCGAGGAAGTGCTATGGATAAACGTTTATCGATTTTAGGTCTCTTGCTACTGGTTTTAGTTGGCTGCGATCTTGGGAGCAACCAAGCTACCCCAGCACCTGCATCAACTCCAGTAGCCCAAAGCCAAGCTGGTGGCGGCGGCAATTTTATTTTGACGCTTGGCGATGATCCAGCGACGATCGACCCAGCATTGGTTGGCGATACGACCAGCGGTTTTATTGCCCGCTTGATGTTTAGCGGTTTGGTGACGCTCAACAACGAGCTTGAAGCAGTCCCCGATTTAGCTGAAACGATCGATGTTTCGGCTGATGGCACGGTATATACCTTTAAACTGCGCTCGAATGC
Source organism: Herpetosiphon sp. (assembly GCF_003512625.1). Classification (NCBI taxonomy): domain Bacteria; kingdom Bacillati; phylum Chloroflexota; class Chloroflexia; order Herpetosiphonales; family Herpetosiphonaceae; genus Herpetosiphon; species Herpetosiphon sp. The sequence continues at coordinate 3,263 of NZ_DOPT01000108.1, forward strand.
ACGCTTTGCCGATGGTACGCCGATTACTGCTGAAGATGTGCGTTGGAGTCTCGAACGGGCCACCGACCCTAGCCTTGGCTCAATTGTTTCGCCAACCTACCTCGATGATGTTGCTGGAGTGCTTGAAAAAGTGACTGGGCAAGCCAACTCGCTCAGTGGGGTCAAGGTGGTTGATGATCAAACAATCGCGATTACGCTGCGCCAGCCAAGCTCGCTATTTTTGCTCAAATTGACTCACCCGCCAGCCTTTGTGCTCGATCGGCGCACAGTTGAGGACAATAGCGATTGGCTCGAAAAACCCAATGGCTCAGGCCCGTTTATGCTCGATCTATGGAATCATCGCCGCCGCATGGAGCTTGTGCCCAACCCATACTACTATGGCACTGCCCCCAAATTGGATCGGATTACCTATCTGATTGGGGCGGAAGGTAGTAATCCGCTGGGGTTGTATGAGCAGGGCGAAATCGACGTGACGGGCATTGGCAGCTATGATCTTGATCGGATTAATGATGAGGCTGATCCGTTGCACGCTGAGCTGCGGATCACGCCACAGTTGCAATTAAGCTATATTGGCTTGAATGTGAATCAACCGCCATTTGACGATCCGAAGGTGCGCGAAGCCTTTTATTTGTTGATCGATCGGGTTAAATTGGCCGATGTTTCGTACAATGGCTCGGTGGTCGCAGCCCGGGGGATTTTGCCACCTGGCATGCCTGGAGCCGAGCCAGAACGTTTGCCTGAGCCAAACGCCGATATTGCCCGTGCCAAACAACTAATCAGCGAATCGAGCTATGGTAGCGTTGAAAAGTTTCCGCCGATTATTGGCTATAGCAGCGGTAGCGGGGTAGGTTTGCTGGCCCAAATTGCCAAAGATGAGCTTGGGGTAACGATTGAAATTCGTGGTCAAGATCAATTTGGCGATTATTTGGCAGCACTTGAGCGCGATAATTATCATTTGTATGACCTCAGTTGGATCGCCGACTATCCCGATCCACAAAACTTTTTAGAGGTGTTGTTTGGCAGCAAGGGTCAATACAATCGCACCAATTACAGCAACGCGAAGTTTGATCAACTGATTGAGCAAGCCAAAGCCGAGGCCGATGCTGAAAAACGTGGGGCACTCTATCGCCAAGCCGAAGAGCAATTGCTCAGTGATTTTGTGGTCATTCCTTTGGTGCATACTGTTGATTATTCCTTGGTAAAATCGTATGTTGATGGTTACATGATTACGGCTTTGGGTGAGCTAGATTTAACTGGAGTTTCGCTCAAACGCTAGCGCTTGTGGGCTGATGCCCGTTTGGATAAGGAACTAAAATTATGCCAATTACTCCTCGCGCCTACAAAGGCATGCGCGATCACTTGCCCGAAGCTATGCGCTTGCGGCGTTTTATCACCGATACCTTGATTGGTATTTTAGAGCGCTATGGCTTTGAGCCACTTTCCACACCGATTGTCGAATATTCGGAAACGCTCGAAGGCAAGATTGGCGATGAAGAAAAATTGCTGTATCGTTTGAAATATGGCGATGATGCTTTGACCTTGCGTTACGACCAAACTGTGCCCTTGGCGCGGGTGGTGGCCCAAAACGAAGGCAAATTAACTATGCCCTTCAAACGCTATGCGCTCGGCCAATCGTATCGCGGCGAACGCCAAGCTCGTGGTCGCTACCGCGAATTTTGGCAGCTTGATGCCGATATTGTTGGGGTAGATAGCCCGATTGCCGATGCTGAAATTGTGGCGGTGGTCGTTGAAGGCTTGCGAGCTTTAGGCTTTACTGGTGCAAAAGTCTTGCTCAATCACCGCGAAATCTTGAGTGGGTTGGCGCGGGTAGCAGGTGTGCCCGAAAACGAGGCAGGTGGAGTATATCGCGCGATCGATAAGCTCGATAAAATTGGCAATGACGGTGTGCGCAACGAATTGCTCAAAAGTGGCGTGAGTGCCGAAGCTGCTGAGCGTGTGTTGCACTTCGTCGGGATTAGCGGCTCGATCGAAGCGGTGTTGGCCGAAATGGAAAGCGTGCTAGCCAACGATCCGCCAGCTTTGGCAGCGGTTGCGGCCTTGCGCACCATCTGCGAGGTATTGACGAGCTTTGGCGTGCCAGCCGATAGTTTTACGATTGCGCCTAGCTTGGCTCGCGGCTTATCCTACTATACGGGCTGTGTGTTCGAGGCCGTGCTCGATTCGCCACCGATGGGTTCGTTATTGGGCGGTGGCCGCTACGACAATTTGGTGGGTATGTTTAGCAAACGCTCGTTGCCGACGGTTGGCTGTGCTTTTGGGCTTGAACGCTTGTTTGATTTGATGCTTGAGCTTAATATGGGGCCACGCCCAGAGCGCACGATCGATGCCTATGTTACCTTATTTGCTGGCGATTTTCAAAATGAGAGCCTGCGCTTGGCGGGCGAATTGCGGGTAGCTGGCCTGAGTGTATTGACCGCGTATAGTCCAGTCAAAATTGCCAACCAGTTCAAAGAGGCAGATCGCAAGGGTGCGAATTTTGCCTTGGTGCTTGGCCCCGATGATTTGGCTGCAGGCGTAGTACAGCTCAAAGATTTACGCTCGGGTCAGCAACAAGCTGTAGCGCGTGATGCGATCGTAGCGGCAATCAAAGCGGCCCAATAATCCAACTTTTGGCGCTGAGCTAAACCCTCAGCGCCCCAACAGGAACCATCAATGAAGCGATTTCGTGGCTTTCGTCCATCTCGACTTTCGTTACAACCAGGTCGTTCGTTGCGTTGGCTAGCGCAATTGTTGCTCAAGATATTTGGTTGGCAGGTTGAAGGCACTGTGCCAACTGAACCAAAATGGATCGCGATTGGAGCCTATCACACCTCCAATTGGGATTTTGCGGTGATGTTACTGGCAACGTTCTCAAAGCAGCTGCGCATCTATTGGATTGGCAAGCATTCGTTGTTTCGCTTTCCCTTCAAAACGATGATGCGTTGGTTGGGTGGGATTCCGATTCGTCGCGATAAAACTTACAACGCAGTCCAACAGGTTGTCGATGAGATCGAGCGCCACGAAAAATTGGTGTTGGTGGTTGCGCCCGAGGGCACGCGCAAAGCAACCGATCATTGGAAAACCGGCTTTTACTACATTGCGCTGAATGCCAAAATTCCAATTGGCATGAGCTATATCAACTACGAGCGTAAAGTGCTTGGCTTTGGCCCAATGCTCTACCCAACTGGTGATATCGATGCCGATTTTGCCGTATTACGTGAATTTTACGAGCGTATGTCGGTTGGTCGCTTCCCTGAAAAGCAGGGCACAGTGCAAATTAAAGCCCCCAAAGCCGAGTAATTTTTCTTGCAACTCGCGATTCGCTACTTTTCCGTCCCTCTGTCGGAGGGGAATGCAGGGGGCTTTAATTCCCCCTGCACGCCTTAAATCGCCATTATGTGGTAGGGTTTAGCAGAGATTATGCCACACGAGAATGCAAGCTATGCATCCTCACGTGGTGCACTTTTAAACACCTTGAACAGAAACCACAATGATGGCAATAAGATTAACAACCCCAAGGGCAAGGCCACCAAAATAAAAATCAGGGTGGCACGAGGAGCTGACGCTGTGGCCAACGTGATATCGGGATAAATGATGTAGGGATATTGAGCGATGCCCCAGCCTGCTAGCAAACAGCTAATTTGCACAATCGCTGCGCCGCGTGCAAGTTGAAAGCGCCAACGCAATAAGGCCCAGCCTGAAAGTAAGGCGGCAAGTAGACCAATCGTCAATACTGGCGCGGCACGAACGCTGATCAAACCTTCCCATAGATGTTGAGCGGTGAAATAGAGTAATGGCAGACTTAATAAGGATAAACCAACCACCGCTGTACCAGCTAGCAAGGCGCGTTGACGAAAATCAGCCTGTAATTCGTCGCGCGTTTCAATCGTCATATAGACGGCGGCGAGATAAGCACATAACGCCAAGGCTAATAACCCCATCGCAATTGCCAATGGGGTCATCCAAACAATGCCCTCACTTTGCACAACGCCATCAATTACCCGTAATTGGCCTGCCGAAACTGCACTCAGCGTCATGCCCAAAATCACTGGGGTAATAACGCTGGCTGCGCCAAAAATCGTACCCCAACGCTGGCTGCTCTGGCTTGGTTGTTGCTCTTTTTGCGGGCTATAGGCTCGAAACACAAAAGCCGCGCCCCGCAGGATAATCCCCAATAGCGCGAGATGAAATGGTGCGAATAGCCCAATGCTCAACGCCGCAAACGCAGTAGGAAAGCCTGTAAACAGCACGACAATAATGAAAATCAGCCACACATGGTTGGCCTCCCAAACGGGGCCAACCGCATGGGCAATTGCTTCGCGTTGTTGGGTGCGCCTCGGCCCCCACGCCAATAAATCCCAGATCCCACCGCCAAAATCAGCGCCTGCCAAAATCGCATAGGTAATGACCCCTAGCAAGCCAATTGCGGCGACAACAACCTCAAGCGGCATGGGTTGCCTCACTTTCGCTAGTTTCGGCAGGATAGCCCGTAGCAAGTTGACGTAATAAATACACGAGTACACTTGCAAGGCCAATATAGAGCAAGCTAAACAGATAAAACACCTGCGGCACACCAGCGACCGTAGTTACCGCATCGCGAGTCCGCATCACTCCATAAATGATCCACGGCTGGCGGCCAACCTCGGTCACAATCCAGCCCGCTTGTAAGGCGATAAAACCCAATGGCGAGCCAAAAACCAAGGCCCATAATAGTTTGCGACTCAGAGCAAGATTGCCACGCCAACGCCGCCACCAAAACCACAAGCCTAAGCCAATCAAGGCAAAGCCAGCTCCAACCATCACCTGAAAGGCAATATGGGTGATCACCACATTTGGGCGTTCGTCAGGTGGAAAGCTATTTAGCCCCCGTAATTCGGCGTTAAAATCGTTGGTTGCCATAAAACTCAGCGCCTTAGGAATTTCGATTCCAAAGTGAATCTCGCCAGTTTCAGGGTCGGGAATTCCGCCGATCAACAACGGTGCGCCAGCTTGGGTTTCAAATAAGGCTTCCATCGCTGCTAGTTTGGCAGGCTGATCTTTGGCAACGCGTTGGGCACTGATATGGCCGCTAATTGGCTGCAACAAGGCGGTGACGGTCGCCAAGCCCAAGCTAATTGTCAAGGCTGAGCGATGATAGTGGTCGTTACGGCCTTTGAGCAAGCCCATCGCATATACGCCAGCCACGGCAAAACCAGTTGCGATATAGCACGACAGGGTTGAGTGTAAAGCCATATCGAGCCAAGCAGGCGAGAGAAACGGGGCCAGCGGATTAACATTCACCGCCTTGCCATCAACTAAATCGAAGCCAACTGGTGTTTGCATCCACGCATTGGCCGCCACCACCAATGCGCCTGAAAGCATCCCACTGATTGCGACTGGAATGCCAGTGAGCCAGTGAGCTAGTGGCGAGAGCCGCTTCCAACCATAAAGATACAAGCCAAGGAAAATCGCTTCGATAAAAAAGGCAAAGCCCTCGAGCGTGAAGGCCGAGCCAATGATACTGCCTGCAAAGCCCATAAAGGTCGGCCAAAGCAACCCTAGCTCGAATGCTAGCGCGGTGCCTGAAACAGCGCCAATTGCAAAGGTAAGCGCCGTCGCTTTAGCCCATTTCTTTGCCAGTGCGAGATAATGAGCTTGCCCCGTTTTCAAGCCCAAGCCCTCGCTGATGACCATGAGCAAGGGAAAGCCAATGCCCAACGCCGCAAAAACCATGTGAAACGCGAGCGAGACCTCCATCTGCGCCCGTGCTGCGGTCAAGGTATCCATTTGTATTCCTCCGCAAAAAGTTTGGAGAACCCCCTAGCCATAAGCGTACCGAGAATTGTCTCATCAACCATCGGGCCTTGATTGGAACCATTCTCAGGTCTTAACCTGAGAATGGTTCCAGGTATGGTACTTTTTGGATAGTGTGCGGAGGAATGTCGAGTGTACTTGATGGATTAATTGCTCAATTGCTCAATTTTTTCAATGATATAGGCTCCATCAGTTGTGGGATCGAGCGCCTGTGGATAGCCATCGATCAAGCGGACTGGTGTCCAGCGTGAGGCGATGACTCTCGTTTTATCGAGGGTCAAATGTAAAATGGCACTATCAAGACTAGGTGTACCATCGAAGCCATCAAATACAAAATTGCCCAAACTCCAAGCAATAAATTGGCCATTCGGGCGGGCTTCATAGCCTTGCAACACGTGCGGATGTGCACCCAAAACTAAGGTTGCGCCAGCGTCGAGTGCCGCATAGGCATTGCTTCGCTGAATCTCATTTGGTTGATCAATCCCTTCATAGCCGCTATGCAGCAAGATAATCACATGATCGACGCTTGGCCGAATTGCCGCGACATCAGCCGCGATCACTGCTGGTTCGGCCCAAGCCAAGCCTGCTTGTTCGGCAGTGGCTGTCCACGATTCGGTTACAAATCCGCCACGCTCAACTGGCACATTCACATAGGCCAGAAACGCCAAACGCAAGCCATGTTTCTCGATAATAACTGGACGATAGGCCTGTTCGGCGTTCATGCCTGCACCAACATTGGCAATCTCAGCCTCATTCAATAGGCCAATTGTCTCGCTTAAAGCCGATTCACCCCAATCGAGGCTATGATTATTGGCCAGCGAAACTAGATCAAAGCCTGCATCGCTAAGGCTATCAACACTTTCGGGGGGCGCTAAAAAACGGTAGGCTTTGGGCGCAGGTTCGCCAGCATCAGCAATTGCCGTTTCAAGATTGCCAATCGTCAGGTCGGCATTAACTAATTCATCGCGCACTCCGGCAAAGGGCTGCTCAGGGCTATCGCTAAGAATGCGCTCGCCGATCGAGCGAGCTAGCATAATATCACCAACCACTGCCAATTCGATTTTAGGTTCAGGGGTTGGGCTTGGCTCAGTGGTTACGGTTGGCAGGGTTGTACTGGTTGGTTCGGGAGAGTTGGTTGGTGCGGCGGTTACAGTTACCGCAATCGTTGCGGTTGGGGCAAGTGCCAATTGGCTTGGCTCAGTGGTGGGCGTGCTGCTCCCGCAGGCTGCTAAAATTATTCCTAAGAGTATCCAAAAACTCAAACGTCGCATACAAACATCCTTCCTGTTTAACGAGTTGCTGTAGCGATAGAGTAGCATAGGAGTTAATTGTAGGCGATGTATAATGTGTATGTCCACAATGCGCGAATATTTGCAACCAAGCAATCGACGCAGTAGTATTAGTAGCACACCAAACAATGAATCATCAAATGATTGGAGCTGAAGGATGAGAATGGTCAATGTTACCAAAAACAACCGTTGGAGTTTGTTGATTGCACGAATACTGAATGCCCTAAGTTTTGGTCTAAGCCTGATGTTGTTTTACCCCAGCCTGCAAAGCAACCAACTGTATACAGTTTTAGGCTTGGTGGTGGCAATTGGCATGCTTTGGCTGACCAAACGTTTGACCAGCAATCCAGCCGAATATCAAGCCCGTGGTATCTATCTGCACGTTGCGCTTGTGCTAAGTTTATTGGTGATTGGCTTTGGCTTTGGCTTTTCGAACCTGCTATTGCTTGGCGGTTCATTAATTTGGGCTGTGGTTGGCTTGGTTGATGGTGCGATTCGGTTGCGCAAACAAGCCTAAATCCGCGTCGATCAGCGGTTTAGTTTCTTTTGCTGCTTATCCAACCCGCTGGATAAGCAGCTATTTTTAGTCTCAACATCAAAAATATATGTTTGAATAAAGCAATGGTAACCACAATGAGCAGCCATCGTGCTAGAATGAAGCTAGATTAACCCTAGTTTGAGGATCGTTCCATGCCACGCTGGCGAGAAATTGTCCAAGTTGATGCGTTCGCCCATGTTCCGTTTACTGGTAATTCAGCGGCGGTATTGCTCGATACTGCTGGGCTTGATCCGGTGGTGATGCAGCGTTTAGCCCGCGAGATGAATGTTTCTGAGACGGCATTTGTGTTGCCCAGCAGCCAAGCCGATTTGCAATTGCGCTGGTTTACTCCAACGGTCGAAGTGCCCTTATGTGGTCATGCCACGGTTGCCGCTTGCCATGCTTTGGCCGAACGCGGCCATTTAGTGATTCCTGGACGCTACCAAATTGAAACTGCTTCGGGGATTTTGGCGGTCGAATTGCAAGAGAGCAAGACTTCGGCTTGTAAAGTTTGGTTGGATATTCCCGTGCCCGAATTTGAGCCGTTGGAATTGCAAATTGTGGCACTTACTGCCGCACTCGGTTTAGATGAAGCCGATATTCGCAGCGATATTCCGCCAACGCGCGGTGGCAATTACGGCTATATTGGTTGTCATAATCTAGCGAATCTTTTGGCAATTAAGCCCAATATGAATGATGTGCGCTTTCTTTGCCAAAGCCATGAACTGACGGCTTTGGTGCTCTACTGCCTCGAAGGGCTTGATGCTGAAAGTGCTGTGCATCTGCGCTTTTTCGGTCCCGTGATTGGTATCGACGAAGACCCAGTGACTGGCTCGGCTCAAGGCCCGCTGGGTGCATTATTGGTTGGGGTGGGCGCGATTGCCCAAGCCGATGGCAGCAATTTGGTGCAGTATCGCGCTGAACAAGGCGATGCAATGGGCCGCCCAGGCCGTTTAGAAGTGGCAGTGCAGTTCGATCAAGAGGCCCAAATTATTAGCTCACGGATTGGCGGCGAGGCTTTGACGATTCTGCGTGGCCATGTTTTTGCCTAGAGGTGTGTTGGTGGAATATCAATTTCCCTGTGTGATTGATCGGGTTTCACGTGCCGAAGGGGTGTATATTGCGCCTCAAGCCTTGGTTTGTGGCGCAGTCGAGTTGGCCGCCGATGTGAGTGTTTGGCCCATGACCGTGATTCGCGGTGATAAAGGCCTGATTCGGATCGGCGCAGGCTGTAATATTCAGGATGGCTCAATTTTGCATGCCGACCCTGATGCTTGGCTGACGATCGGCGCAGGCGTAAGCATCGGCCATGGTGCGATTGTGCATGGCTGTACGGTTGGCGACGATGTGCTAATTGGTATGGGGGCGGTGATTTTGAACCATGCTCAGATTGGGCGTGGCTCGTTGATTGGGGCGCGGGCTTTAGTTACCGAGGGAATGATCGTGCCGCCCAATTCGCTGGTTTTGGGCATTCCAGGCAAAATTCGGCCATTAGATGATGCGCATCTTGAGCGGATTCGCCGCACTGCCGAAAATTATATCGCCCTGAAAAATGCCTACCTTGCGGCAGCACAGGGTTAGTTGCAGGCTCAACAATTCCAGTCCAATGGCAATTCATGTTCACAGACAGCACAGACAAACCATTGATCTTTGATCAGATTAATCATGCCACAGGCTGGGCAACGTCGAAAATCGAAGCTTGTTGTCCAGCCGTCAGCATGCGGCAGCCCTATTTGATCAAGCACTTGCTGAACGACAGTCCATGTGCTTGGCTCTGGGCAATAGCCAGTTGATTGATTCGTCAGTTCACAGCCTACGAGTATTCCTACCTCAACGATAAACGTGATTTCGCCAGCCGCCAAAACATGCTCACCACGAGCACAAGCCACATGCTCAGAACGCTGATCAGCGATCCAAAGTTGGGCTGTGGGATCAATAATAAAGGTAGCGGTTAGGCGCTGCTCGTGGCGCGATGTTGCTTGGGTTGTAATCCACTGATCAACATCGGCAATAGTACGAATGATGTGGCGCTGCGAACGCTCATTCCATGCGTGTAGCAATGCTAGTGGCCCAATATAGGGATATAGGTGAGGCATTCGATTATGACCTATCCGCTGATCAAAGAATATGTGTTTGATCTTCAGCAAAAACTACCAAGTTTGCATAATATTGTGCTTTCGCACCCCGATTTTATGGCGGCTGCAAACGACAATCATGCAATTGTGCGCTTGCCCCACGGCATTCAGATTACCAAAAATCTCATTCTTACCTTGAATGAGCCGATCGACACCTACATCATATTCCGTGATTTGCAGCAGACGTTTGCGTTGTTTGCCGTCAATTCAAAGACTGTATTGATTTGTTATAGCGATACGTCCCTTCGGCTAGGTATGCTCATCTCAGATCTGATTATGAGTGCACGAGAAATTCGCGATTTACTAACGAATGGTACTAGCGAATAGGATCATGCCCTCACCCTCTAGCCCCCGCTCCCGCACGCGAGCGAGGGGGAACCCCAAGACCAAAACTCCCCTCTCCCACAGCGGCGGGAGAGGAGTCGGGGGTGAGGGAAGATCATTCTATTTGGCGGGCTTTGCAGCGTCAGGTTGCGGCGCAAAGATAAATTGAGCCGCCGCTGCTACGAGTTCATCGGGGTCGGCCTGATATTCAGCTAACCGTTGATAATCGGCAGGATGCCAACCCCTGCGTTTGGTTTTGAAGCAAAAAGCCGCCAAACCGATGCGCCGCAGATAGGGATCGCTGGCTTGGTAGAAGTAGCTTTCAAGGTGCTCAGGTCGGCCAACCCAAATGGTATTTGTGCCGTTTTCCATCACTTCCAACACTGCCCGAAAATTATCAACATTCAACAAAGCTTGTTGGCGCAGCTGTTGTATAAAGTTAAACCATGCTTGCTCTTCGTAGTAAAGCCCCGCTAATTGAATTTGCAAACGAGTAGTTAATCGGTCATGGGCTAGTTCGGCAATAACTGCGTTTGCTGCTGCATGGGACGTTTGCCCGAATCGTACCTGGCTATTGAGCCTGCTCATCACTGCGTTGATAACAGCCCGATTTGCTAAATTGGCGTGCACAATTTTAGTAATAACCGCTATATCCTTAATTCCATAGACATTAATAAGCGCGGTAACCGCAAAATCTCGCAGCTTCTCAATCCCTGAAGTCAGAGCCTTGGTCAATGGTTCAACCAAAACTCGCTGGGTATCGATACCATAAAAATAGTAACAGCGACCGATTGCTGCTTTGCGCACCTCAAGGTTGGGATGCTCAATTAATGCTTTGAACAGTTGCAGCAGTTGGGGCAGCATGCTTGGTGTTTGGCCTGCTAGCGAAATTGTCGTGAGACTCTCGACGACGGTTGGTTCGTCATGGTTAAGCAAGCGTTCAAAAATTGCCCAGGTTTCGACTTGATTAATATAATTATTCAGCGCATGGACCAAGGCAATCCAGACATCGTGATGTAGTTCCAGCGTGCTCCAGCGTAATAACTCTTGATAGGCCGCTTGGTTTTTGAGATCGCCGATCAGCCGTAGAGTTTCTTTGGCCACCGTGATTTTGGTGCTTGGTACGTTGCGCAAAATTGCCAAGGCTTGGTCGATTGGCATGCGCAGCAAAACCCGCCGTAAAGCATAAATTGCCACGCGTGCTCGGGCATCGTCCAAAGCTTCGATCAGGGTTGCCACGCCATCACTGGTTTCGCGGCGGCTCAAAGCCTCGATCGCCTTATCGCGCAAGACCACAATTGGCGCATCAAGTTGGGCCAATTCAATCAAGCGGGTTGGCGCGACTTCGCTGAGGTAGGCCAAACGCTGGGCATACTCGACCAAATGTGGGTGCTGATGGTCGGTTTGCTCGGTTTGTTTGATCAGCGCTTGAGCATATAGTTGTTGCTGCTTGGTTGTCCATCGCTCAAACCCACGTTGAATTGGCAGAAGATAGGACGATTTGCCAGTGCTGAATTTGCCTTTGTAGCGTTGGACTGGCAAAAATGGCGTGAGCAAATCCTGGCGTTTGCTATGTACAAAATTGTGTACCAATGGCTGGGTGATCCAACTTGGGTCGTTGGCAAGCAGCCGTGGCACGGCTTGGTTGAATCTGCTGCGAGCGAAACGATGTAAGCTGCGCAAGGCGCGGCTGGCGGCCCAATCGAGCTGTTGATCGGCAATTTGCTCAAGCAGCGTCAATAATTCAGGCACAGCTTTAATCGCTTTGCCAATAAAATTGACAATGCTCAAGATATCTTCGATTTGTTGACGGCGCTCCCAGTGCTGCATAATTGGCAAGAGCACGGCGCATAAGGCTTGAGCTTCGCTGGCGTTGAGTTTGCGGCCATGGCTTTGCACAAACATCTTGCCTCGTTCACGGCTAATTTGGCCAATTAATCTGATACTGGCCTGTGGATGCACCGCCAGCAATTTGCTGAGCCAGCGTTGCAATAAGCGAATGCTGGCATCTGAGCAATCACGCGCATCAAGGCTAGCGCTAATAATCTGCTCGATGCTGGGCAGGTGTTCGGTTTGCCAACGCCGCGCTGGGAGTTCGCTCAAGGCGGTGAGCATCTGTACCCGTACTGGATCTTGTTCGTTGCGCCGAGTCTGCATGAGATCTAAGGCGGCTTGGGCTTGTTCGGGCTGATAGCGCACAATGTTGATTAATGCGGCAAGTGCTTCGCCGCGATAGTCGGCATCGCTATGTTTGAGCGCTGGTTGCAAGGTTTCCCAAGCCTCGTCCCAAGGCAAATAGGCGGCATGGCGAATATTCAAACGCAGATCAAAGTCTAAACTTGGTATCTGCTGCACTCGTCGAGCCTCGTACTGGCGCTCTTGGCGTGGTAAGGCCTGCCAGAGTGCATCTTCACGCAACCGCAATTGTTGTTCATCATCTTGATACCATTGGCGATAATGAGCGGCATAGATAGCTGATCGATATTCAAGCGGCGTGTTGCCAAGCCATAAGGCTGGCCGTGGCAAAAGATTCAGCTCAGCCAGCCGTAACACGTGCTCCAAGCTTAATTTCTTCAGTAAGTTGCCCCATTTGATCGCGCCTGCTTGCTGGTGTTGAATAATCAGATCGGCAATTGCTTGCGGTCGGCGATAGGCTAACTTTTGCAACGGCATGGATTTTAAGGATATTTGTTGATTCAACGCTATTTCTACCAGCGCAAGTGCTTGATCTGGGTAATCCTTGGCGAGTTCGGGCAACGCTTGATTGAAAATGCCCTGTTTATGCCAAATGCTGAGGTCGCCATTTTGTAAGACGATTGCTAGGGCTTCGGCAGCTGCTTGCGGCTTGAAACGGGCGAAATGGCTCCATGCTTGGGGTTGCAGGCTTGTGATAATCGCAGTTTGGTGTTGATTGTAATAGGCTTGTGAGCCAAAAATATGGTAGCGTGGCAGTTGCGCTGGCTCAAGTGTCGCTAAAAATGTATCGATCAATCCGAAGCGTTGCTGTTGGCTTAATAATTTGAGCATGCTGCGCCATAAGGCTGGGGCGAGCTGTTGCAAACTGGCTTCAACATCGGCATCGCTGCCATACACCGCAATTAATTTGATCGCGAGTTGAACTAGTGATTGCGCTGGATCGTCGATAAATTGACGAATGAGGCTGCTATTGTGGCTGCCATAGCAACTAAATAAGGCCAATCGGCGTTGGTAGATACTGGGGCTGTGGGCTAATTGTTCAATTAATTGGCTAATTTGCGGATTATTGCTGGCTCGTTGGCCAAGTTGCACCATGCGTTTGATCCGTTGGGCATAGCTTAATTGCTCGAACTCAGCCAATAGGTGATCAAGATTCATCAAGACACTCTCCACAGTAACTCGCGCTAGGGGACGAGCGGCGATTAATTCTCCCTAGCCAATTACTATAACAAGGCTGTCAAGTGCAGCAACTAATGCGGGTGTCCGTCACGATTTTGCAGCGACCTCCTTGCTCTCCTGTGGTTCCCGTGCTAGGCTGCCCGTGTTCCTGTGTTGGGGAGGATTTGTCATGAGCCGTGACCACACCGCCGAGCAATGGAGCATCAGCAGTCTCGAACTCATCACGGGTATGCACAATTAGCGCACGCAGCATCCTACCGCGACCTTGACCGACATTGAACAGGCATTGGATGCACGCCTCGCGGTGCTGCGGGCGCAGATGCTCCACGATCTTGTCCTTGCGAGTGCGGCGACCTGGCCTGCCACACCCACGCCAGCAGCCCACTGTCCCACCTGTCATGTACCACTGCGGCCGCGTGGGCGGCATCGGCGGCGGTTCCGCACCCACGGCGGCAAACACCTCGTCCTCCACCGCCCCTACGGGATCTGTCCTCAGTGTCATCAGGTTTTTTTCCCTTGTAGGGATTCTTTATTTATGGAACACGCGCTCAGAAACCGCAGGCCATTACGACGGCAAGTTTTAATCCCTTGTAGGGATTCTTTATTTATGGAACGCACACCAACGGGGTTGCTTGCCAGCCAAGCTCAATGTTTTAATCCCTTGGAGGGATTCTTTATGTATGGAACTCGAATGGCTTTCCCAGTCCCTATCCAACCCCGTTGTTTTAATCCCTTGGAGGGATTCTTTATGTATGGAACTCGCAAAATCTTCACTCGCGTGCACGATCGTGGCGTTTTAATCCCTTGGAGGGATTCTTTATGTATGGAACTCAAAATCGGCTACCGCGAGGATAACAAACTATTGTTTTAATCCCTTGGAGGGATTCTTTATGTATGGAACACATGCCCGCAATTCTTGCATGGATTGAGTTTTATATGTTTTAATCCCTTGTAGGGATTCTTTATTTATGGAACTATTTAGACACACAAGGACGTATACTATGAATGAATGTTTTAATCCCTTGGAGGGATTCTTTATTTATGGAACTTATTATGCAGATTTGCCTGAATAGCTGCTTTCAGTTTTAATCCCTTGTAGGGATTCTTTATTTATGGAACCTATACAATGTGTTCTCGCTCATGCCATTGAGGCGTTTTAATCCCTTGTAGGGATTCTTTATTTATGGAACCCAGCACTTTCGTGCGATCAAATTCTACTGAGTGTTTTAATCCCTTGTAGGGATTCTTTATTTATGGAACTGCCAATCGTCATTACGAACCTGACTGGCCTGATCAAGTTTTAATCCCTTGTAGGGATTCTTTATTTATGGAACGTACCGGAGCGAACGCCAACGTGATCAAGAGTAGGGTTTTAATCCCTTGTAGGGATTCTTTATTTATGGAACTGCCTGGTTGATGAGGCCACGAATAATATCAGTATCAGGTTTTAATCCCTTGTAGGGATTCTTTATTTATGGAACGCCCCATTCCACTCGCCTCAATCACTTGGCTATCAGTTTTAATCCCTTGTAGGGATTCTTTATTTATGGAACCATCATACATTGCATTTACTCCACATAGAAAAAGCGTTTTAATCCCTTGTAGGGATTCTTTATTTATGGAACCAATTCCTGTTGGCGGCCCCATTATGCGATAGTGTTTTAATCCCTTGTAGGGATTCTTTATTTATGGAACTTATCAACAGCGGCATTCAGCACTACATCAGCCCGTTTTAATCCCTTGTAGGGATTCTTTATTTATGGAAC
>NZ_DOPT01000005.1:0-9390 GCF_003512625.1 Herpetosiphon sp.
CCCCTCTCCCACTGCGGCGGGCGGGGGGTGAGGGAATCAGAACCAAATTAGCAAACTGAGACCACTGAGCACAAGCAAACTCCAATCTTGCCAACGCCACGGGTAGGCTTGCAATATGGTCGGGCGTTGGTCGCTCAGGCCACGGGTATGCAAGGCTTCGGCCAAATCATCGGCATGCTGCAAGGCTTGGGCTAAAATCGGCAAAACCAGCCAACGCCCATTCCACAACAGATACCAGCGATCAGTGCGCATACCTCGGGTCGCCAAGCTAGCCCGCGTTTGTTGGACAATTCGCAGCATCGCGGGCAGTGTGCTCAAGCTACCTTCGAGCAAACGCACCAGATTTAATGGCAAGCCCAGTTGGTATAGACTGTCGATCAAGGCGCTTGGCTCAACCAACATAAACAGGCATAAACCAACAATACCCAAGCATGCCAGTCGCAAGCTGGCTTGGAGCGCAAGCGACCATGTGCCGCTCAGGCCTAAACTCAGCCCAAGCAAGCCACAACTGAGCAGCATCAACCCCACATGCGGCCAAATTGCCGCGCGAATGTGCCACCAAAGCCAGCCATAGATCAAGCTCAGCGCCAATAATTGCTGCCACCAAGCATCAAGCCAAAGCAAACTATGACCAATCGCAGCAACCAAGGCCAAACAGGCCAGTGGATGCCAAAACTGAGCAGTTGGGAATGGCTCGTTCATGCGCCAGCCGTTGCCTGAGGCAAGCGCAACCAACGCGACGTTAAGCTGGCTAGCCAAGCTAGATCATGGCTGCTAATCAAAGCCGACACCTGTTGAGCCAAGGTTTGTAACAGCTCACGCAATTGCCAGCGGCCTGCATAATCCAAGCCTGCGGTTGGCTCATCGAGCAACAAAATTTTTGGTTTGTGCAACAGCGCACAGGCTAAAGCAACTCGCCGTTGCTCACCTCCACTCAACTGAAACGGCGAACGTGCCAATAATTCAGCCAAGCCAAAACGCTCGATCAACTGCTCCCGCCAGGTTGGGTCAGCACAGGTTAGTTCTTCTGCCACCGTTGGCCGATAGAAAAAGCTGCGCAGATCTTGTGGCGGGCTAGCAAGATAGGTAGCCCGTTGATCAGCCCGTTGTTGATTAATTGGGCGCTGTTGATAGCAGATCCAGCCAGTTTGGGGGCGCAGCACGCCGCTGGTTAATTGCAAGAGGCTGGTTTTGCCGCTACCGTTCGGCCCAACCAAACCAACCTGGGTACAATCCAGTTGCTCGCTAAAGTTGGCAAAAATTGGGCGTTGATTACGCTTGTAGCCAAGTTTATGCCATGTCAGCATTGGCTTGATTTTCAGCTTATTTTGTACAACAGACCATTCTTCGTTTTGAACAATTGCAGAGACAGTCCCATCGTAGATTAATTGGCCCTTTTCAAAGCTCAAGGCGCGGGTTGCCAAATCGCGCAGCAATTGCGGGCGTTGCTCGGCAATCACAACGGTTGTACCTTGCTGTTGCAATTGCTGAATCACATGGCGCACCAACTGCACACCTGCCGCATCCAAAGCAGCACATGGCTCATCAAGCACCACCAAAATTGGGTTACGAGCCAACAAGTTGGCAAGGGCCAAACGCTGAATCTCGCCGCCAGAAAGGCTTTGCGGTTGGCGTTGCAGCAGCTCAAGCAAACCAAAACGCTCCGCCAACTCGCTGACCTTGGCGGCGATCGTTGGACGCGGCAAGCCTTGTTGCGCCAAACTCCAAGCCAGATCACGCGCAACCGTGTGGCCCAAAATTTGGTTGGCAGGCCGTTGACTCAAGCTGCCAACCAATTGGCTCCACGTCGGCGAATTAAGTTGCTCAGTCGCATGACCCGCAATGCTGACTGAGCCAGTTTGTTGGCCAGCATAGCGATAGGGAATTAGGCCATTGAGCAGGCGGCAAACCGTCGATTTGCCAGCGCCATTGGCTCCCAGCAACAACACACATTCGCCCTGCGCCAAGCCAAATGACCACGGCCCAAGCTCAACTAGCGCTTGGGCATAGCGAAAGCGATAATTCTCAACGACAACAAGCTCACTCATCGGCGGGCAATAAACGGGCTTTGCGCAATAATCCAAGGCTGGCCAAGGCCAACAACGCCCCAACTAAGGCTGAAATTGCAAACGGTGTGAGCATGGCGATCAAGGCTGGGCTTTTGCCCATTGCCAACGGCGCAACCAACAACGCCGCCACAGTCGCGCCAATGAGGCCAGTGCCAATCACCTCGCCAAGCACTGCCAACCAATCGTTGCGCCAACGTTGATAGAGCAAGCCCGCCAAAAGCACGCCGATCATGCTGCCAGGGAAGGCCAAGGGCGTGCCAGTACCCAACAAATTGCGTACCAACGCCATCACGAAGGCAATCGCCAAGCCCCACCATGGCCCGACCAACACCGCCGCCAACACGTTGATCAGATGCTGGGTTGGCGAGATTTTGGCAATGCCGGTGGAAATGCTAATGGGCGAGAGTGCTAAGCCCAAGGCTGCCAAAACAATGCTATAGGCCAAGCGTCGCGTTGATTGACGCTGTTTTTGCATTAAACTGGTCATCTATCATTCCTTATAATGTGCGAGAAATTCACGACAAGCTTGGGTTGGATTGGTCGCATTCAACAAGGCCGAAACCACCACAATGCCAGCCACGCCGCAAGCTCGCACTTCTGCAACGTTATGTTGAGCAATTCCGCCAATCGCCACAACTGGGCAATCCACCGCCTCAACAATTGCTCGCAAGCCTGCCTGACCTAAGGGCGCACCAGCATCAAGTTTGGTAGTGGTGGCAGCAAATGGCCCAACCCCAAGATAATCAACGCCCAATTTTTCAGCCCGTTGGGCATCGGCCACTCCCTCAGGCGAGTAGCCAATCAAGCCCTTGAAACTGGCGCGAGCCAAATCCAAGGGCAAATCATCAACGCCCAAATGCACGCCATCAGCCCCAACCGCCAAGGCTAAGCCTAAATCGTCATTGATAATCAAGGGAATTTGGGCAATCTTGGTGAGTGGCAGGATCGCTTGGGCCAGCTGAGCGGTTTGCCGCACGGACAGATTTTTGGCACGAAGTTGTAATACCCCAATCCCGCCAGCCAGCAGCGCCGCCGTCATGGCCAAAGGGTCGCGCGAGCCAAGCGTGGCGGTATCCAACACCGCATACAAACGCCAATCAATCTGCATCATGCTGCTCCATACGATAGCTAAGCCGACTGTTATCAATTAATTCAGCAATTGCCCCAAGCTGATCAAACAGGGCCACCCGAAAACTGGCTGGGCCAAGCGCATGCATAGCCGCAACTTCAGCCGCCATTCCGAAGCCAGCGATTGCGCTGACAGTCGCCAACATAACATCATTGATAACCGCAGCAAGTGCGCCAATCAGGCTGGTTACAATGCAACCAGCGCCAGTAATTTGGCTCAGCCATTGATGCCCATGCTCAAGCTGAATCCAGTTCATACCATCACTAACCACATCGATTACGCCCGTTAGGCCAACTACACAGCCATAGCGCCGTGCCAATTGGCCTGCCACCAGCCTTGGATCATGCCAAGCGTGACCGACATCAACGCCATGGGCCACACCCGTTTGATCGAGCAAAGCCAAGGCTTCGCCCAAATTCAAGCGCAGAATCGTTGGCTGCACCGTAGCGATTAATGCCAAGGCCGCTTGTTTGCGCCAAACGGTCGCACCAACTCCAACCGGATCAAGCACAATTGGCAGATTTTTGGCTTGGGCAGCTCGTCCGGCTTGGGCAAGTAGTTGCATTCGATCAATCGTTGGCGTGCCCATGCTCAAAACAAGGGCGCGATTGGGCAACTGGCTAAATTCGGCTGGCTCGATCGCCATAATTGGCGCAGCACCAACCGCCAGCAAGGCATTGGCCAGATCATTGGCCGTCACCAAATTTGGCACAACATGCACCAACGGGCGTTGCTGGCGTAATGAATGCCAACAATCGGCAATGCTGCTTGGTGTCAACAATTTAGGCCGCACGTTGCAAGGCCGATTGCTTGGTAAACAAACCAATGTTGCCTAACCCCCAATAGATCAATCCAGCGCTCACAAGGCTTGGAATCGTCGCACCAAAGGTCGGATACCAAGCATTCAAGCCATGAAACAGGCCAATTCCCAGAATCCAAGCTACAAAGCCGCGCCAATTCAGACCAGCCTGATACCAATACCGCCCATTGACGCGATCTAGTTCGGTTACGTCAAGTTGACGCTGGCGCAACCCAAAATGATCGACTAGCACAATGCCAAACAGCGGTGCGAAAATTGAGCCAAGCAGCAATAAAAAGCCTTCATACCGCGCCATTGGCACAACCAAGGCCACTCCAGTGCAAATTAAGCCAAAGGCTAAAGCTAGCATTTTGAGGCTAATGCGACTGCTCAAATGGCCCGCCGAAACTGCCGCCGAATAAATATCAGCAAAGGCATTATCCGATTCATCAACCAAAATTAGGCTTAGAGCCAAGGCTCCCCCAGCCGCGCCCAAAATTGCTGGCAACACTTGTTGGCCCACCAAGCTTAGGGTGAAAACCACACCCAAGCCATAAAACCAAACATTCGCGGCAAAATTGCCCAAGCCACAGCCCCAAAAGGTTGGCCGCGCACCCTTGGAGTAGCGGGTATAGTCGGCAATCAAGGGCAACCACGAAAGTTGCATCGCAATCACCAGATCGAGTGCCGTGCCAAAACCCAACTCACCAGTTGCTTGATGGGCAAATAACTCAGCCAAACTGGTTAATTAAAAGGCTTGGTAGGTCAGCCAAAGCGCCGAGCCAGTGACCAACCAAATGCCCCAGGTACGCAAAAACCGCCGCACAATTGTCAGTGGCCCACCCCAGGCCATAGCCGTCACCAGCACGCCCCAAACGACCGTCCAAATGCTGGCGGGCAGATCAAGCCCAGCGCTACGGGCAATCGCATCGGTTGCCTCGCTCATCACAATAATTTCAAAGGCACCCCAACCGATTAATTGGATGAGCTTAGCAATTGTAGGAGCAACCGCACCACGAATACCCAAAGCTGGACGCAATAAAGCCATGGTTGGCAAGCCTGTATCGCTGCCAATCACGCCAACCAAGGCCAATAGCGCAGCACCAACCGCCGAGCCAAGCACGATCGCCAAACAGGCCATGCCAAAACTCAGGCTTGGCACAAGCAATGCGCCAGCGCTCAGCACTAGCAAGCCCACCCCAAGGCTCGACCACAAAGCAAAACAATCGTGGAACCCAAACGAACGTTGATCCTTGGCAATCGGATCAAGCACAGAATCAGGCGATTCCTGCATAAAAAGCACCTCCACACGGGCGTGCGGTAGGCGTTGAGCAACAAAAAACCATCGCCAACGGGTAAGGTTAGCGATGGTTTCCAATCGTCAAACGCTTCCCTACGCTGGTATAAACCAGATCAGGTTCTGAGGGTTAGCGGCATCGATCGGTCCGCCCTCTCAGCCAAGCTCACTTGGCTCCCCTAGCTTTGGTGTGGTAACCACACCATTTAGTTGTTGGTTTGCATTATATCCAAAGCTGGCGCTACGTCAAAATCGGCTTGCTTGCGATTGGCGGTAATCAAACGAATCGCTTGATCATAGAAGAAGTAGTTGTAGGCCCAATTAATCAGCACCACTAGCCGATTGCGAAAGCCAACCAAGCTCATTAGGTGAATAAATAACCACACCACCCACGCTGGAAAGCCCCAAAATTGCAGGCCAAAAATATGCGCCACCGCTGCATTACGGCCAATCGTCGCCATCGAGCCACGGTCGCGATAGATAAAAGTTTGGGTGGGCTGGTTTTGGCGCTGTTGCAAAATATTTTTGGCTGCCGTAACTGCCTGTTGAATTGCCACGGGCGCAACTTGCGGCAAGGGCTTGCCCGCCTGCTCAAGATAGGCCAGATCGCCAACAACAAACACATTTGGATCGTCGGCTAAGCGCAAATCGGGCTGAACTTGCACCCGATTGCCGCGTGCTAAGGCCAATTCGAGGCTTTGGGCCAACTCAACTCCACGCACGCCTGCGGCCCAAATCAGGGTATGGCTAGCAATCACCTCGCCACCCTTGAGATAGACCTGATCGGCGCTGGCTCCCTCGACGGCAGTATTCAAACGCACTTGCACGCCCATTTTTTCCAAGCGCTGAAGCGTTTTTTGCTGCAAGCGGGTTGGCAACATACCCAACACTTTATCGGTAGCTTCGAGCAAAATCACCTGCACTTGGCTATTTTCAAGTTGGGGAAAATCACGCACCAAAACGTGTTTGACCAACTCGCGAATTGCTCCGGCTAATTCAACGCCGGTTGGGCCTCCACCAACCACCACAAATGTATGCAAGGCCTGGCGCACCTGTGGATCACGTTCGTAAGCTGCACGTTCAAACATACTTAGCAAGTGATTACGCAACTGCTCAGCATCATTTAAATTTTTCAAGCCAAAGCTATGTTGCTCGATTTCACGGTTGCCAAAATAATTGGTTTGGCCGCCCGCCGCGACAATTAAATAATCATAGTCGAAGCTGCCCATCGTGGTAACCACGTGTTTGCTAGCGCGATCAATCTGCTCCACACGAGCCATCAAAAAGCGCACGCCCGGCCAATTGTGCATAATTCCGCGCACCGGATAGGCAATTTGCTCTGGCTCCAAGCCAGCCGTCGCCACTTGATACAGTAGCGGTTGAAAACAATGATAATTTTGTTGATCGATCAATAACACATCGACTTTTTTGCCCGCCAGGGTTTTGGCAGCTCGCAGACCCGCAAAGCCCGCCCCAATAATAATCACTTTTTGCATACTCGGCCTCCTGTTGTTACCGCATATCGATTCTACACCTTTGTGAAGTAAATAACAATAGGTAATTTGTACGATTTTTCACATAATGAGTTACAAAAATGCCTTGTTCAACTCGAACAGGGCATTTTTCAGGCCAACGGGCGAGCTTTCGTATCATCTAGCGCTTGCATTGGCCTTTCAGAATGTGTGTGGCAATCTACGGAATAATCATCACTTAGAAGGTTGAAAATTCATCAAAATCGCACATACGTGCTATAATACCACTATTGAATTGTGTTAAAGGAGCCGCATATATGGCAACTATTCGCGAAGGTAACAAGGCCGCACTCGTGGTCGTTGATGTCCAGGTCGGTGTTATGAATGGCACGTGGGAAGCCGCTCGGGTCATCGGGAATATTGCCCACGCAGTGGAACGTGCTCGCGCTGAAAACATTCCCGTGCTGTGGGTTCAACACACTGATGAGGAAATGCCGACCGATAGTCCACAGTGGCAATGGGTTCCCGAGCTAGTACCTGCCGCAGGCGAGCCACGAATTCACAAGCATTTTAATTCATCGTTTGAACAAACCAGCTTATCGGAAGAACTGGCGGCGTTAGAGGTCTCGCATATTGTGCTGGCAGGGGCAGCAACCAATTGGTGCATTCGCGCCACCGCCTATGGTGTGCTCGAACGCGGGTACGATCTCACGTTGATCAGCGATGCACACACAACCGGATCGATCGAATTGGAGAACGGCAGCACGATCGAAGCCGCAACTATTGTTCAAGATCTCAATATTGCCATGCAGTGGCTATCCTATCCGGATCGCACGAATGGCATAGCATCTGCTGAACAAATCAACTTCGCGCGTCCAGGTGGCGAACAGTAGATCTCACATGATGTGCCTAGGGTAGGGGAATGATTCAAGCAATCAGTTTTAGTCATTCCCCTAATCCCCATGCTGAGTCTCTCAATTACGACGATAATATGATTCAATCAGCGTATAACCCACAATTTCTATTCCCGAACGTCATGCCATTAATATTTTCACTCCTAATGCAGTTTCCAGAGATTAACCAATAATTCATGCTGCCAATCCACGCATATCTCAGCAGATCAACCAGTCATTCTGATAATCCGCGTTGTTGTGGTTTAACTCAAAGCCTAAAATCGTGGTGCTGTTTTTGCATAAAGTGCCAGCAGCAACTGAGTTACAATGAGGTTAACAATGCAACGACGGCAATTTGGCTGGATGTTCGGACTGGGCTTGGGGGCAATCGGCTTGGTGCAACTTTGGCAGCGCCGTTTCAAGCGTGGAAAAGCTACTCAAACGCCACAAGCCGGTAGTGGTTCACTCTATCGCCGCCGCTACTGGGTCGATTTTCAGGCGCTCAATCAATCGCCCGAAAGCTTAGTTAAGCATATCAAGGCCAATTTGCCAGATTTCAGCCCTGGTTTATTCGCTGATTTTCGCAAAGCTACGGGCAACGAGCGGGTAATGCAGGTTGGCGATGAGTATGATATTGCGATTTTGGGACCGTGGAATGGATCGGTACGGGTGTCCACCAGCCAGCCGTTGCGCTTTGGATTTTGTACGCTTGAGGGTCATCCCGAGGCCGGGCAAATTCATTTTGAGCTTAAACCACACCCTGAGCGCTCCAATACATGGCGTTTTGAAATCGCTTCGGAAGCGCGTTCACGCGATGGCTTGGTTGAAATGGCCTATCGCATTGGCAAAGTAGTGCAAACCCAAGTTTGGAGCACCTTTTGCCAACGAGTGGTTGAATTTGCCCAAGCCCAACAGCTCGGCGAAATTCAAACCAGCACAATTGAACAAACGCCGGAGGGCGAGGTAGTAATTCATGACTGAACAACCATTATGGCAACAATATCGCCAACAAATTGAGGCCTATCGCGATGCCCAGCTAAATTTCGATTTGCAGCGCGTCCACGAATATACCAAGGAAAATGGCTGGAATGTTGATGATTATGAGGCTGAATTGCCACCTGAACCGCCAGGCCAGCCCCAAGCTCATGGCTCATGGCAAGCAGCCTGCGCGGTGTTGCGCGAATATCGCTTTCCACCTCCTGATCTAATCACTGGAATTTTTATTCCCGACCAGCCGCTCGAACAACGAATTATGCTGCTACGTGGCACATTTTTGGGCTTTAGCTTCTATTTTGGGGTAAAAATTGGCGGTGTGATCGACGAAACTCGCGAGACTGAGCACGGCCCTGAGCGGGTTTGGGGCTACAACTATCAAACCTTGCAAGGCCATTTCGAGCGTGGCCAAATTGAATTTACGATCGTTAAATTGCTTGAAACCGGCCAAGTGCTATTTCGAATTCATGCCTTTTCGCAAACCGGGCGCATTCGCAACCCATTCTATTGGCTAGGCTTTAAGTTGTTTGGGCGGCATTTGCAATTGCGCTTTGCCCGTGATGCAATGCAGCGAATGCAAACCTTGGTGCAAGAAGCCTTGGCTGGTGTGCCAAGCCAAGCCAGCCAACCAACGCCCATTCAAAGCACCGCCAACAATCCCGAAGCCGCTGAACAACTAGCCGAAGTTATCGAAAACCAAGCATCGTGAACTAACAGCGTTCCCTCACCCCCTAGCCC
>NZ_DOPT01000005.1:9535-10966 GCF_003512625.1 Herpetosiphon sp.
GGGAGAGGGGACGGGGGTGAGGGCATACATATATTACAAACCCAAGAAACGACAACAGTTAGACTAGCTCGATTTAATGGTGATGATGGTGATGATGATCGTCGTGAACATGGATTGGCTCAGGCCGTGGCGATGCATAGACGTGATCGATCCAAGCAATCACCTGATCTAAACCTGTCTCATCTTTGAGGTTGGTAAACACCAGCGGTAATTCGCCACGCATCTGCTTGGCATCGTGATTCATCACATCAAGCGAAGCGCCAACCAACTCTGCCAGATCGATTTTGTTGATCACCAGTAAATCGGAGCGGGTTACGCCAGGGCCACCCTTGCGAGGCACTTTATCACCACCAGCCACATCAATCACATAAATCCAATAATCGACCAACTCTGGGCTGAACGAGGCCGCCAGATTGTCGCCGCCGCTCTCAACAAACACGATCTGCAAATCGGGCAGGGTTGCGCACAAATCAGCAATCGCTTCGAGGTTCATCGAGGCATCATCGCGAATCGCTGAATGCGGGCAGCCGCCAGTTTCCACGCCACGCACCCGCTCAGCAGGCAAGACACCTTGGCGCAGCAAAAATTCAGCATCCTCTTTGGTGTAAATATCATTGGTCACCACCGCCACAGAGTAGCGTTTGGTCAGATGGCTGGTCAAGCAGTGGGCTAAGGCAGTTTTGCCACTGCCCACAGGTCCAGCAATCCCAATTCGTAATAATTGTTCGGTCATAATTTCCTCATTTTAGAATAAGAAATAGCGCTGCGCCAAGGGCAAACTCGTAGCTGGCTCGCAGGTCAATAGCTCACCATCAGCACGTACCGCATAAGTTTCGGGATCAACTTCGATCAGCGGAGTAGCGTTGTTGTGGATTAAATCGGCTTTTTGGACGCTGCGGCAACCGCGCACCGCCGAAGTCACTTTTTGTAAATTCAATTGTTGACCAATGCCTGATTCATGAGCGGCGGCTGAAACAAAGGTCAAACTCGTTGCACCAAGCGCCCCGCCAAAAGCCCCAAACATCGGGCGATAGAGCACAGGCTGCGGCGTGGGAATCGAAGCATTAGCATCGCCCATGGCATTCCAAGCAATCAAGCCACCTTTGACAATAATTTCAGGTTTTACGCCAAAAAAGGCCGGCTGCCACAACACCAAATCAGCCAATTTACCTGGCTCAATCGAGCCAACTTCGTGGGCAATGCCATGAGCTAAGGCTGGATTGATCGTGTATTTGGCAATATAACGCTTGACCCGTTGATTATCGTTGCGAGCTGAATCGCCAAGCAACGCACCACGCTGAACCTTCATTTTGTGGGCAGTTTGCCATGTGCGGGTCACCACTTCGCCAACCCGACCCATCGCCTGCGAATCGCTGGAGATCATGCTAATCACTCCCAGATCATGCAAAATATCTTCGGCGGCGATGGTTT
>NZ_DOPT01000005.1:11023-11919 GCF_003512625.1 Herpetosiphon sp.
ATATCTTCGGCGGCGATGGTTTCAGGTCGAATCCGGCTTTCAGCAAAGGCCACATCTTCAGGCACTTGGGGATTAAGGTGATGACAAACCATCAACATATCAAGGTGTTCAGCGATCGTGTTGACGGTATATGGGCGGGTGGGGTTGGTCGATGAGGGTAGCACATAGCGTTCGCCAGCAATTTTGATAATATCGGGAGCATGGCCGCCGCCCGCACCCTCAGTGTGATAGGTATGGATAGTGCGGCCAGCAATCGCGCGAATTGTATCTTCTAAAAAGCCAGCTTCGTTGATTGTGTCGGTGTGAATTGCCACTTGCACATCGTATTGATCGGCCACGCTCAAACACATGTCGATCGCAGCGGGCGTTGTGCCCCAATCCTCGTGCAATTTCAAGCCACATGCGCCAGCCTGAATCTGCTGAATCAACGATTCGGGCTGAGCAGCATTGCCTTTGCCCAAAAAGCCAAGATTAACTGGCCAAGCATCGGCGGCTTGCAGCATTCGCGCCATATTCCAAACACCTGGCGTACAGGTGGTGGCTTTGGTGCCAGTAGCTGGGCCAGTTCCGCCGCCAAGTAGGGTTGTCACGCCATTCGAAAGCGCTTCGGGAATTTGGCCAGGCGCAATAAAGTGAATATGGCTATCAATCCCGCCAGCGGTGACGATCATATGCTCGCCAGCGATCACCTCGGTATTCGCGCCAACCACCAATTCAGGGTCAACTCCGGCCATGGTATCAGGATTGCCAGCCTTGCCAACTTTAACAATTCGGCCTTGTTTGATCCCAATATCACCTTTGACGATGCCCCAATGATCGATAATGATCGCGTTGGTAATGACTAAATCGAGCACATCGTGGGCGCTGCTGCTTTGGCCCATGCCATCGCGAATCAC
>NZ_DOPT01000005.1:11974-17991 GCF_003512625.1 Herpetosiphon sp.
TGGCCCATGCCATCGCGAATCACCTTGCCGCCGCCGAAGGTAATTTCATCGCCATAGTGGGCAAAATCGTGTTCAATTTCGATAATTAATTCAGTATCGGCTAAACGCAAGCGGTCGCCTTTGGTCGGGCCATACAAATCGGCATAGGTTTGGCGCGGAATCCATAAGCTCATTCCAAATCTCCTTGGGCCCGATGGCCAAATTGCTGTTGTTGAACGGCGTTGAGGCTAGTTTGCCGCTGATCGACGGCATCCAACGCTCCATTAACCAAGCCATTATGGCCATAGATTTGGCGCGTGCCAGCAAAGGCCACCAAATTGATAATTTTGCTATCGCCTGGCTCGAAGCGCACCGCCGTGCCCGCCGGAATATTGAGATGCATGCCATAGGCTAGGCCACGATCAAACACCAGTGCCCGATTGACCTCAAAAAAGTGGTAGTGGCTACCAACCTGAATTGGCCGATCACCAGTATGCGCCACCAACAGCTCGCAGGTTGCGCGGCCAAGGTTGGCAGCAATCGCCTCGGTTGGTTGATCGATTAAATATTCGCCTGGTTGCATTTGCGGCTCCTCATCAACGAATTGGGTCGTGCACGGTCACAAGCTTGGTGCCATCGGGGAACGTCGCCTCAACTTGCACCTCGTGAATCATATTGGCGACCCCATCCATCACATCGTCAACCGTCAAGATCGTTGTGCCATAGCTCATAATTTCGGCCACGCTTTTGCCATCGCGGGCGGCTTCCAGCAATTCGGCGGTGATAATTGCCACCGCTTCGGGATAATTCAGTTTGAGGCCACGCGCCTGACGACGACGAGCCAAATCGGCGGCCACCACAATCAATAATTTTTCCTGTTCACGCGGAGTTAGGTGCATTGCACAAGCCTCACACTAATAAATTTTGCGCGGCAGATTGGGGGTTGTGCCGTACAACGCTTGTTTGGCGAAGCGCCAATAGTCAAAAGCCGTCGCCAGCAGATCGCGGCTATTGCTGCTTAACCCGCGAATCACCAGCCCATGAGCAGCCAGACAACTCACACCCCACAAGCAGCGCCCAAGCTTGGTTTGGCTGGCAGCAAAGGCCATTAATTCAGCTTCGAGGGCTTTCCACTGGACGGCATCCCAACCAACCCGACAAATATAGCCAGTTGCCAAATAGCTGTATTTGCCAAAATACAAGGGGTTGCTGAGTTGTTGCAGGCTTGGTTGTAAGCGCATGCGATCCAGCAAAATTGGCCGACCCAAAGCATAAATATCGCAATCCAATCGCAACTGACGATAGGCAAAACGTTCGCCATAGGCTTCGCGGCCTGGCGCAAGAAATTCCCACCAACATAAACCAGCGTCAGCAGCCAAATCGATGCGGGTTTGCTGCTGATACAAACTCTCAGCAAACGGAATCGTCGTATCCGGCCAATATTCGAGCAAACTCTGTTCGGCTAAAGTGGCCTGCACCTGTTGATAAGCGATTTGCTCGCCATCGCTGCGATAAATGCGGGTCGAGCTAGTCGTAGTCAGTTGAGCTTTGGTCGATGCAGCAAGCTTGATTGTGGTGGTCAGCTGATCACCCGCCAACACACCGCCAGCAACATTATGCAAATGCACAAAACTCGTGCCATCGGCCAAGCCAAAATCGCGCACCACCTGCAAGGGCGGGCGATGTTCGCGCACCGTCAAACGGGTACGCTGCTGTTTAAGCGTAAAATCGAGCGCCAAATGGCCATGCATACGCTCAAGGCGGGTCGCGGTTTGCATCAACTAATAAAGAGGCGTGTACCCAGCAAGGGGTGACGCATACTCGCTCCATCTAAACCAATGCTGCAAGGCGCGAGATCAGCCAACATCATGTGTGGAGTTTGGGCAACGACCGCTTTAATCGTGGGATGCAACTGCCACAATAATTGCTGGGCTTGTACCTGCCCAAGCGGCAAAATTTTCTGGCATGCTAAAATCAAGCTCAACGTCATTTGTTGCAATAAGGCTGCCAGCATGGCCTCAGCCTCAATCGCCAAGCAGCCTGCCACCAAGCCAAAAACACAGCTATGATGGGTTTCGATCTGGTGAGATTGGGCTAAAGTGCTGGCTTGTTGCCAGCGTGGCAACGGTTCCAATTGCAAGGCTAGGCCAAGCAAGCGCCGACCAAGCACCGCACTGGCGTGGCGGCTTTCGCGGGCAGGCTTGAAGGCCGCCGCGTGATCATTTAAATCGAGCCAAGCCTGATCAAAGGCAGTAGCATCAGCTAATTGCCAAGCCTGATTCGCCAAGTAGGCCTCAAGCTGGCCGCTCTCTTGAATGAAGGCTCGCATAAACTGGCCCAGCCCAGCCACGCCCAATTGACCCTCGGCTACCAACGACTCAACCCCATACGAATGGGCGGTTGAACCAATTGGAAGAGCACTATCGGCAAGTTGCAACAATTTTAGTTGGGCAAAAGCGTTCGTTAACATCACCACGCCAGTATAGCCGAGCCAAAAATCGCCAATGTTGGGCAAACTGCCTAAACCTCAACCAAGCAGTTTGCACAAGATTAAGCCAAAATAATTAAGATCGTAACAAGATTCCCCAAATACACGAACCTAAAATAATTAGAATTGGCAACACCAATACAATAACTAACCAATAATCCGACAGGCTAGAACCAAAGTCTTTAATATGTTTAAGGGTTAATCGCCAATAGGGCATGCGAATTGTGACAGCAAACTGTTTGCGCTTGAAGCTTTCAACAAGGCTCGTAAATGCCCACTCACAGTCTGATCACTAACGTTTGCATACAACGTTAACTGTTTCTTCTGTTGGGGATGGAGTGATAACAGCACTGATTGTCGATTCTTGTCTGATCGATCAACCCATAGCCATGCTGTAGACTCTAAACGAAGATATACGTAGCGTTCACCAGTATTAGTAATCGTAATTTGTTTAGCAATGAATTCGTGACTGATAGCGACACTCCCAAAATCAATTGGATTAGGCGTAATCATCAGATCAGCTTGATAGATTTTCCCATCAGTCAAACGCTCAATCACCAAATCCAGCGCCATATCGATATCAGTTTGATAACTTTTGCGTAAATCGCGAACTTGATTCGCCAATTGGGCATTCAAAAATCCCGTTTCGATCACCTCTGGCAAGTTGCCCCTTAACCAATCAGTCGCATTCTTCCAATGATTATGACACCAACGGCCCAACTCGACAGGATTGCGAACAAC
Organism: Herpetosiphon sp.; assembly: GCF_003512625.1. NCBI lineage: Bacteria > Bacillati > Chloroflexota > Chloroflexia > Herpetosiphonales > Herpetosiphonaceae > Herpetosiphon > Herpetosiphon sp. The sequence continues at coordinate 15,183 of NZ_DOPT01000005.1, forward strand.
TGAGCCAGTCGGAGTTGTGATACTGACGAAACGCGCATCGGGCTGTAAAACCTGCAAAATCGTTTGGCGAAAAAGCTCAGCTGTCGGGCGTTGCTCTGGTTCATAGGCCATGGCTTGCCCAATTAGGTGCTCAATCCGTGGGTCTACCGCAGGATTCAGCGTTGATACAAGCGGAAATTGCCCTTTTGTACCATTCCGAATCCCTTCGATGTCATGGGGAGTTAAGGGAGAACGATAACCAGTTAATAACACATGCAACGTTGCCGCCAAAGCATAAATATCAGATTTCAGGGTGGCTCTACCCATAAGTTGTTCTGGTGGAGCAAAACCCATTGTTCCTGCAATCATCGAATGTTGAGCATTATCACTTGCTACTTGGAGTAATTGAGGATCAGCCTTCGATAAACCAAAATCGATCAGCCAAACCCGATTATCATCGCCCAACAGAATATTCTCAGGCTTAATATCGCGGTGAAACACATTTTGCGCATGCATATAGATTAGGGCACTAGCAATATCAGCGACATAATTGAGTGCTTGCTCCATTGACAATGCGCCAATCAGGTGCTGGAGCGACTTGCCCTTAATATATTTCATAATCAAACATGGTTCAGTTGCGATATATTCATAAATTTCAGGAATATTAGGATGGCCTGGGGTGGTTAAAGCAGCCAATAATTCAGCTTCGCGAATAAAGTTTTGCTCAGCCCGACTACGCTCAAGCGTACTCCAGTGTGGCTCAGAACGCATACGCTTAATTACACAATCGCGTTTTAACTGGAGATCTTTGGCTAGAAACGTCTCACCAAAGCCGCCCTTGCCAAGAAATTGAGTAATTTGATAACGCTGATTCGTCCCGATCAGATCGCCAGTTTCCCAAGTGCTTACCGAACGTGGGGCGGTTGCCGAAGCTGGATTTGGGCCGCTGACCCCCATTTGAAAGGTTGCTGTATGCATACTTGGAGGACTAGGATTAAGTTCATAGGTCAAGGCCATTGCGGCTGTATCGACCACCCTCTTCGTACCACAGGTCAGTATTTAGCAAGGTCTGGCAGTTTGAACAAACAATCTGGGATTGATTCATCAGTCAAACTCACAATTCAATTTCAAGGGTTGTTAGGCATGCACAGTATACAAGCTTATAATCAAGCCTTCAAGATTGAATCATTACTCAGCCCAAGTCGCAGCCAGCAAGGCTGGCAATAGCTGCGCCGCCGTGCCGCGTAAACGATGGCGAGCATGGCGACTCAACGGCGTATCCTCAAGGTTGAGATCGATCAAACGGGCACGATGGGCACGGGCAGTCATCGGAAAGGTCGCGGCTGGCGCGACCACGCCCGATGTGCCGATCGCCAGAAATACATCACAGGTTTGGCTGGCTAATTCAGCCGCCTGAATCTTGGCAAGATCCAAACGTTCACCAAACCAGACCACATCGGGACGCAGCGGTGCAGCACAAACTGAACAAAACGGCAAATTTGGGCTATCTGGCCAAGCCAAACTGCCATGTTCAGCGGCGCTACAACTCACCGTATTAATCGTGCCATGCAACTCGATCACCCTCGTTGAGCCAGCCCGCTGATGCAGTCCATCAATATTTTGGGTAATAATCGTCACACTTGGGATATGCTGCTCAAGTTGGGCTAAAGCAACGTGGCCAGCATTCGGCTGAACATCAAGCATCTGCTGACGATACGCCTGATACCAAGCCCAAACGGCCTCAGGTTGCTGCAAATAGCCTGCTAAAGTTGCAACTTGCTCAACATCAATCGTATTTCACAGCCCAGCCAAGCTATCACGAAAGGTCGGAATCCCACTCTCAGCAGAGATTCCTGCTCCGGTCAAAATCGTGAGCGAACGGGCGGCGCGTAAGGTCGCAATCAACCCTGGATCAAATTGCTCAAACATAAATTCCCTCGTTAGGCCGATCAAGCATCAATATGGCTAGTATACGATGATGTTTCAAGCTGAACTAATTGGGAGCTAACCACAAATGCAGATCAAGCAAGCCCTAGAAATCTTTATGTACGGCGAAATTGGCATTCCTAGCGTCGAAAATCGCTCACAACGCCATATTATTGATGGTTTAACTATTCTGCATGTCGATGATGTTTGGAATCAGGAGCCGCACGTTGCTGATGAGGTGATTGTGCAAAATCATTCACCTGCCGCTGTATTAGCAATGCTTGCCAACTACCAACCAACCGCCGATCATCGAATTACCCTCGTTGATCGGCCAGCCAGCGATCACGCTGCCTACCATGCCGCTGGTTATCGCCATAGCTCAAACGAAGTGCTGTTTGTCCGCAAACTCAGCGATCTACCGCCGCCTGACCAACGCTATTCGGTTGGTCAAGCCAAAACCATCGCTGAAATGCAATGGCTGAACAACAATGATCCAGCCAAGCGGGCCTGGATTAGCGAGACCCGCCTGCATGAGTCAGGCCTGCGCCATAGCTTTATTGCACTTGATCAGCGGGTAGTGGCACGAGTGCGAGCCTGCCGAATCGATGCCGAACATAGCTATGTGATGAATTTATACACGGCCAGCGATTATCGACGGCGCGGCATCGCACGAGCGTTGATGATTCATGTGTTGCATGAAGCCGCTGCCCATGGCGAACAATGGAGTGTTTTGGTGGCATCCGAGGCAGGTCTGCCGCTCTACCAAGCATTAGGCTACCAACAACGGGCAAGTTTGGTGGTATTTGAGCCAGTCGCTGAGCCAAATAATTAATATTGACAGGCTCTCACCCGCATAACCTTACAATGGTGGGTTTAACAATCGATTTGCATGCCCTCACCCCCT
>NZ_DOPT01000074.1:0-4818 GCF_003512625.1 Herpetosiphon sp.
TCATACACAAATTGAAATTTGGGAGTGCAGGGGGATTAAAGCCCTACGTTTCCCTCCAAACGATAATCCCACCGCAACTATCAAACTTGCAGTGGGGTTACTTGTAAATTAAGTTTACCGATTCATACACAAATTGAAATTTGGGGGTGCAGGGGGATTAAAGCCCCCTGCGTTTCCCTCCAGCGGAGGGACGGAAGGGTGGAGAAATAAGTAATTTATTTCCTGCAAGACTCAATTTGAGCCAACTCAACTATTGATTGAGGCTTTGCAAAGCCAAGGCCAAACCACCAATCGCCACTGCTTCGGCTCCCAACAACGAGTGCACAACTGCAATATGGCGCGGAGGCGTTGGGCTAATTAATTGATTAACTTGGGTTTCGACCGCGCTGCACAGCGCATCACCACCCTTGCGCGTGACAATCCCGCCAAGCACCAACAAGGCTGGATCAAGCAATTGCACCACGCCAGCCAAGCCTAAACCAAGCACTTCAACTGCTTCGCTAATCGTTTTAGCTCCAGCATTGGCATCATTGAACAACACATCAAGATCATCGGTTTGTAGGCCAAGTTCATTGGCGCGGGCTAATAAGCCGCGAATCGAGAGCAAATCTTCAATTTCGCGCTGATGGTTCAAGGAATAACGGGCATGGCCGATTTCGCCTGCGCTGGTGGTTATGCCGCGATGCAGTTGGCCATTCAGCACCAAACCACTACCAACACCTGTGCTCAAATGCAAATAATATAAATCTTGGACATCACGGCCAGCGCCAAACATATATTCGCCAAAAGCAATCAAGCTCGCATCATTTTCGATCAATGTTTGAGCATCAAAAGCGGCTTCAAATTGCTCGCAAACATTCAAATCGTTCCAACCAGCCATGCGATATGAACGACGCGTAACCCCACGTAGCGCATCGACCGGGCCACCAAAGCCCACGCCAATCCGCACCAGTTGCTGGCTTGGCACATTATTGGTTTCAAGCAATTCGTGAATCAAACTAAAACTTTGTTCAAGCACAGTTGTGGCGGTGCTTTCGGGAGCAAGCTCGGTGGCGGCATGGAACAGGTGTTGCCCACAAATATCAGTGACAACCGCGCGAATGCCATAACTGCCTAAATCAACCCCCAGCACATAGCTCGTTGGCCCAAATAATCCCCAATTGTGCTGGGCAATTTGTTGCTTAAGGCTATTCCAGAGTTCAGACATTGAACACCTCCTTGTGCTATGGTTGATCCCACAGTCCGATTATAGCACGTTGCCCGCCTAGCAACCGAGCATTTCGCCAGCAATTAGGCAGAGATCCGTTAACCAATCCAGGCTGATTGTTGGCGTTTCACCACCAATAATCTGACAGAAGAGTCATTTTTACAACCTTTTAATGATTGAATAAGGGCGAATTATTGTTGCCAGATCGCCGCAAAATCATCAGGATGGGTGAGCAACAATTGGCAAACTCCTGCTGTCTAATGGTTGCGCCATCTGCTATACTGCACACACATTGATCAGGCAACAACCTAGTAGGAAAGAACTTCATGGCACGTTTGCTTGCGACCATCGATGGGCAATCGCTGAATATTCCAATTACCAGCCGCGGCCTACAAATTGGTCGTTCGCGGCAAAACGATATTGTATTGAATCACCCGCATGTTTCGCGTCATCACGCCTCGCTTGAAACCCGGGGCCGCGATATTTTTGTGCGCGATACTGGCAGTTCCAACGGCACATTTGTCAATGGGCTACGGGTGAAGGAAGCCGCTCTGCGAGCTAACGATTTAATTAGCATCGGGCCATTCGAGCTTAAATTTGATGATCGGGCTGCGGCCAGCGTGATTATCTCCGATGAAGAGCTTGTGCCGCTGCAAAGCAACAGCCGCTCAGTCTCATCGGGCAAGCTCCCCGAACTCAATCTCGATGCTAACGATATTTTGCAAAATTTCTATCAAGTCAGCAGTCGCCTCAACATGATTCTCGATTTAGGCGAATTACTCGACACGATTATGGATGAAGTGCTGCGTTTGGTTCCCGCCGAACGTGGTTTATTGCTAATGACGCGCCAAGATGGGCTGGTGCCGATGGTCGTCCGAGCGCCGAGCGAAACTCAATCGCTAACCATTAGCTCGACGATTGCGCGGCGCGTGTTGCGCGAGGGCGTGGCGCTGCTCACATCCGATGCACGGGTGGAATTTGGCTCACAGGATAGCATCATCAGCCAAAATATTCACTCAGTATTGTGTGTCCCTTTAATTGGGAGAGCTGGCGTTTTAGGCTTGATTCACCTCGATAGCCCAGGCCTAGAGCGATTTAGCATCCGCGATCGCGAATTGTTGACGGCAGTAGCCTATCAAGCCTCACTGGGCATCGAGCGGGCCAATCTGACCAACCAGATTCGCAACGAAGAAAAATTACGTCAACAATATGCCCGTTTTCTCTCGCCCGATGTAGCGCGAACCGTGGCCCAGCAAATTAACGAAACTGGCGAAATTTTCATGAAGCCAGTTGAGCAAGATGCTAGCGTGTTGTTCTCGGATATTCAAGGTTTTACCACGATGACTGAAACCTTGCCGCCGCTAGAGCTACAAAACCTCTTAAACGAATATCTAAGCGTCATGACCGATGTGATTTTCGAGCATGGCGGCACACTCGATAAATTTATTGGCGATGGCATCATGGCGCTTTTTGGCGCTCCCGTGTATTATGAAGATCACGCCCAACGTGCAATCGATACAGCGCTAGATATGCTGGTACAACATCAAAAGCTTATGGCCAAAATTGATGCCAGCAAACACTTCCGCATCCGAATTGGAGTCAACACTGGGCGGGTTATTTCAGGCCTCGTCGGCACACGCGAACGTTTAGAGTATACTGTCCATGGCGACACCGTAAATACTGCCTCGCGGCTTGAAGGCAAAGCCGAGCCAAACAGCGTCTACACCAGCGAAGCCACGATTGCCAAGCTCGGTGAGAGCTACCAAGTACAGGAAGTTGGGCCATTGCAACTCAAAGGCAAAGCCCTAACTGTCCAAGTCTTCCGCGTCATGGGGAAAAACCTCCCAAGCGAAGGCTTTGAAGGATAATTATTCAAGGCAAAAGTCAAAGGGCAAAAATCAAAATCACTCCTTAGCTACCTGATACTTACCACTACCACAAAATTCTGTTCGATGTATTAACCGAACATTCTGCCTTTTGACTTCTGCCTTTTACTTTTTTAGGATAGATCTATGCCCTTGGTTGTTGGAGTTAAGTTTAAAGATTCGGGCAAAATTTACCATTTTGACCCAAATCAACATCATTTAGAGCTAGGCGATGCCGTAGTAGTTGAAACGGTACGCGGGCTAGAGCTTGGCAAAGTGGCAGCACCGATCGAAGATCTACCCGATTCTGATTTGATTGCCGAACTCAAACCAGTGATTCGCCAGCCCACCACCGAAGATTATGACCGCATGCGAGTGCTAGCTGAGCGACGCGATGATGTATTGCGGATTTGTGCCGAACGAATTAGCGTGCATCGCTTGCCGATGCGCCTGATTCGCAGCGATTGGAATTTTGATGGCACCCGTTTGACGATCTATTTCACCTCGCAGCAGCGGGTTGATTTTCGCCATTTGGTACGCGAACTAGCGCGAATTTTCCATGCACGGATCGAATTACGGCAAATTGGGGCACGCGATGAAGCCAAACTGCTGGGCGGATTAGGGCCATGTGGCCGACCATTGTGCTGCTCAACCTTCTTGCCCGATTTTGCCCGCGTTTCGGTCAAAATGGCCAAAGATCAAGACTTGCCACTCAATCCCTCGAAAATTTCGGGGGTTTGCGGGCGCTTGCTCTGCTGCCTTTCGTATGAACAAGAGCAATATCTTGAGATTAAGGCCGAGCTGCCAACCCGTGGCGAGCAGGTCAAAACGCCCGAAGGCATTGGCTATGTAGTTGCTGTCAATACCATTCGCGAAACCGTTACCGTTGATATTGAAAGTAATTACCACGATTTCAAAGCTGATCAACTTGAAACCCTGACAGGCGCAGCTGGAGCGATTGCCCGCGAACGGCTCGAACAAGGCGAGGCCGCACCAATTGCCCAAAAACGTTTCAACCGCCCAGTTGGCGAAACGATTAAATCAACGCTGAACAACTGGGATAACGAAGATTGGGGCTTGGATGAACTACGCTCGTTTGAGGAAGATCCCGAAAGTTCAGGCGATAAGCCCAAACCACGCCCCAAGCCAGCCCAACAAGCTCGGCCAAACCCCGAGGCACGCGAACAACGTACAAATCCGAACGAGCAACGGCCACGCTTTGACCGAGCAGAACGCCAGAAACGCTTTAATCGCTCGGAGGCGGCCAACGCTGAGGCTAGCGTAGCCCCAACACCAAGCAACGAGCCAAGTGAACGGAAACCACGTCATGCCTTCAAGCGCAAAGGCGACACGACCCCAACGCCTGAGCGACCAAAACTACCGGCGACAGTGCGTCAGCAATCGCTGGGCGGCGTGCCAGAGCAACTAACTCCGCGCGGTCGGCAGCCCTCGACGAATGACCCTGATGAACCGAAGCAACCAAATCGTCGCCGACGGCGCGGCAATGGTGGTAATGGCAATCAGCAAGGGCAACAGCAAGTTCAGCCCAAGCCCAACCAGCCGCAAGTAACATCAAGCAAGCCATCTACGGTCGAGAAAACCGAATCAGAATCAGCGAAGCCAGAGGCGAATAACGAGCGTCGTTCGCCAAGGCGACGCAAACGCCGCAGCTAAACGCAAAAGCTCCTTGGTTTTGTACCAAGGAGCTTTTTTAATACTTGCTAAAACAACAACACCGCGAGCTTA
>NZ_DOPT01000066.1:0-7886 GCF_003512625.1 Herpetosiphon sp.
AACTTTGGCTTTGGCTTTCAGCAAGATGATGGCGGGGTAAATGGTGGGTTTGAGGCAACGCAACAAGGCTATCGGTTCCACAGCTGGGGATCGACTGAGCATGCGATCGACCTGTATGCGGCAGCCCGCTATTTTTATGGTGATCAACCGCGCACCGGGCAGGTGAAGCAGTTTCTTGAAACGGTGGTGTGGGAAGCCGCCAAAGGTCGTTGGCTGGGTGGCCGTGCCGATCAGCGTGACCCGTTGGATGTGAACACCTGGGGCGTGGCTGCACTGGGCGACGAGTATATCATGGCCTTGGAGTATGCATTAGGCACGCATCGGGTAACCTTGGGCGGAATCGATGCGATGGATTTCAACAGCGACCGCAATGATATCTGGTTTGAGGGCACTGGCCAATTGATTGTAGCGTTGCATGCGGTGGGCCGCACCAGCGACGCGCAGTATTTTCTGCAACAGATGGCGAAGGGCCAAACGGCGAATGGGGGCATCCCCTATTCGTTGCAAGGGACGAATAATGGCTATTGGACGATGAGTACGGCGAATGCGGTATCGAGCGCGGCCTGGTTGATTTTTGCTGATGCCGCGTTCAATCCGCTCGGTTTAGGCACGGCGACGATCACGAGTGTTGCGCCAACGCCTGATCCGGTGGTGGTGGAACCGCCCGTAAGTGCCTCGGATAAGGCCTACGGCTGGTTGCGTTCACAGCAATTGCCAAATGGCTTGGTCGATAGCTTCGAGCAAGGTGGGGCTGCCGATGATCTGTGTGTGGTGTACGACCAAGCGGTGGCGGCAATCGCCTTTGTGGTGAAAGCCGATTATGATCGTGCTCGGGCGGTGTTGACGGCTTTGCGAGGCTCGCAATGGGGCGATGGCAGTTGGCACAATATTTATGCTTGTAGCAATCCCAACCAAGTGATGGAATGGCATCGCGATGTCGGGCCAGCGGTGTGGGTGGCCTTGGCAGTGGCGAGCTATGAAGATGCGACGGGCGATCTGGTGACCTATCGCGAGATGGCGTTGCGAGCGGTGAACTTTGGCTTTGGCTTTCAGCAGGATGATGGTGGAGTCAATGGTGGCTTTGAGGCAACCCAACAAGGCTATCGGTTCCACAGTTGGGGATCGACTGAGCATGCGATCGACCTCTATGCGGCGGCTCGCTATTTTTATGGCGATCAACCGCGCATCGGGCAGGTAAAGCAGTTTCTCGAAACGGTGGTGTGGGAAGCCGCCAAAGGTCGTTGGCTGGGTGGCCGTGCCGATCAGCGTGACCCATTGGATGTGAACACCTGGGGCGTGGCCGCACTAGGCGACGAGTATATCATGGCGTTGGAGTATGCATTAGGCACGCATCGGGTAACCTTGGGCGGAATCGATGCGGTGGATTTCAACAGCGACCGCAATGATATCTGGTTTGAGGGCACTGGCCAATTGATTGTAGCGTTGCATGCGGTGGGTCGCACCAGCGATGCGGCGTATTTTCTGCACCAAATGGCGAAAGGCCAAACGGCGAATGGAGGAATTCCCTATTCGTTGCAAGGAACGAACAACGGCTATTGGACGATGAGTACGGCGAATGCGGTGTCGAGTGCCGCATGGTTGATTTTTGCCGATGCTGCCTTCAACCCGCTAGGCCTGATTGGTGATGATCAAGCACCAACTGCGCCTACCAATCTAACAGCTTCGTTAATCACAGCGACAACTGCCCAGCTTGCATGGAACGCAGCGAATGACAATATTGGGGTTGAAGGCTATGCAGTGTATCTCAATAATGCTGCTACTCCCGCAACGGAATGTCGAGCCGTTCGGACAACTCAATGCACGTTGACCAGCCTCAATCCCTTAACTACCTACAGCATTACGGTCAAGGCCTTTGATGCGGCAGGCAATGTTTCGCTTGCGAGTAATTCGATTAATATAACTACACCTGATGTTGATCGGATTGCCCCGACGGCCCCGACCAATCTGAACGCTACCAATGTAACTGCTGCGAGTATCCTGCTTAGTTGGACGGCTTCGAGTGATAATGTTGGCGTGGTTGGCTACAATGCCTATCTTGGTACGAACCCAATTGCGGTTACCAGTTGCAATGGCGTAATTACAACTGTATGTAACCTGACCGGACTTGCGCCTGATACGCAATACAGTATTACGGTCAAAGCCTTTGATGCGGCGGGCAATGCTTCGCTTGCAAGCAATAGCATCCTTGTGACAACCTTGATTGATACGCAAGCACCAACGCCACCGTTAAATCTTCAGGTTCTCGCTAAAACCACCACGACGGTTGATATAAATTGGACGGCTTCAAGTGATAATGTTGGTGTGATTGGCTACAATGCCTATCTTGGTACTAACCCGATTGCAGTTACTAGTTGCAATGCTGTAACGGCAACCATGTGTAGCCTGACTGGACTTACGCCCAATACTCAATACAGCATTACGGTCAAAGCGTTTGATGCGGTGGGTAATGTTTCTGCTGCCAGCGATGGCTTGGTGGTTCGTACCAACCCATTACCAACCTTTGGTAATCCTTGGTATCTGCTTGATGGCGCTACGCACATCACGCCGAGCCAACTCAGTACAACCAGTGGCAATGCCGCCGCCAGCGATTCGATTCCAGCGGCGAGTGCAACTAACATCGATGGTCAGGCGACTCAAACCATCAGCTATGAGGCCGAAAATCTCACGGCTAGCTACGATAGCAGCAAAACCACCGAGTTTGAGCTGTTTATTGATGCAGGCACGGCGGTTGGCAATGGTACACAAGCACGCATCGCCTACGATTTTACTGGCGATGGCACGTGGGATCGGATTGAAACCTACAACTATTTTGCAACTGATCCGGTGAATAGTTGGGAACGTTATACCCATACTCGTGGATTACGCTCGGCAACAGGCAGCTTTGCCAATTTGACCAATGGCAAGGTCAAGCTTGAGCTTTGGAATGCAATCGGCAATAACCCATCGCTGATTCGCACGAATGCCAGCAGCGCCGATGGTCAGCAATCAACCTTGGTTTTGCCATTCTTGGTAACAACTGTTGATAACGAAGCTCCCACTGCGCCAACCAATCTGCTACGCGGTGTGACGACTGCTAACTCAGCAGCCTTTACTTGGCAAGCCGCAAGCGATAACGTTGGGGTCGTCGGTTATTCAGCCTACCTCAATGGTAGTCAGGTTGCCGTAGCAAATTGTCAGATGGTCACAGGCCTCGGCTGTAATCTTACTGGCTTGAGTGCCAATACCAGTTATAGCGTGGTGGTCACGGCCTTTGATGCTGCTGGCAATCAATCCGAGGCTAGCGCAAGCATCACATTTACCACCTCCGACTTGGATTCGATTCAGCCAACAGCGCCAACAAATGTTGCAATTGCCAACATAGGCGCTACCACGGCTACGGTCAGTTGGAATGCAGCGACTGATAATCTGGGGGTTGTTGGTTATTCAGTCTATCTGAATGGGGCAGATCAAGCGGCCAGCGGGTGCAGCATGGTTGATGCGTTGAACTGTACGCTGAGTGGCTTGAATGCTGACACTAGCTATACATTGGTGGTCACAGCCTTTGATGCTGCTGGCAATCAATCCGAGCCTAGCGCAACTGTTACATTCACAACGCAGGCTAATCCATTTCGTTCGCAGTTGTATCTGCTTGATGGCGCTAGCCAAACCGCTGACGGAATCTTGAGTGTGATTCCGGGTAATGCGGCAGATAGTGATCCGCTTGCGAGTGCCCAAAATGGCAACTGGGATGGGCTGCCAACCAATGCTATCACCTATCAAATTAACGACCTGACGGCAACCTATGATCCTGCGAAAACCACTCAATTTAATCTCTACCTTGATGCAGGCATCGGCGTAGGCAACGCCAGCCAAGTGCGTGTTTCCTACGATTTTACTGGCGATGGCACGTGGGATCGGATCGAAACCTATAACTATTTCGCGACTGATCCGGTGGTGGGCTGGGAACTATACAATCATACACGTGGGTTGCGCTCAGCAACGGGCAGCTTTGCCAATTTGACCAATGGTAGACTGAAAGTCGAGCTTTGGAATGCAATTGGCAATGGTGGATCGCTTGTGCGAACGAGTGCCACCACGGCTGATGGCCAGCAATCGACGCTGACGCTGCCATTTAGCGAATAACGCTTGTAACTGATCATCAAAGCCCTTCGTTATCGCCGTTATCGCGATAGGCGAAGGGCTTTTGCAGTTGCGGTTATTGTTGCGTTAAGAAAATTGGCGAGCCTGTTAGTTGGATGTTGCTGCCGCTGACTGTACTACTTGTGCCATTCCAAGCCACTTTGGTGTAAGTTCCAGTTAAATTAATCGTGGCGTTAGCAGTTTCATTGCGATCAAGCGTGGTTTTGGCCCATAAAACATAACGCAATTGATTGTTTTTACGAAACGCTGCACCATCGATTGTGCTGGGCAAATTTAATGCAGCCGTTGCAGTTGCATCGTAGCGCCAGCCATACAGTTGATTGTAGGTTGTGCGGTTGGCAATGCCCTCGCTTGTCATAATCTGATTATTAGGTGCATTACGCTTGAGATTTTCGTAAAAGCCCATTAATTGGTATTCATCTTGAGCGGTTGCATAATCTGCGCCCTCGCCAGTGGCAAACCAATAAATTTGCAAAATACCAAGTTGCTGGCCTTTGACGATGGCTTTGATCAGATAATTACGCTGAATTTCTTCGCCGCCAGCGTAATTATTGAAGGCTTTACGTGAAACATTGGTTTCAGTGATGATACTTGGCTTGCGTGGAAAGGTTGTGCCGTTGTAATTGCGGGCCGCTAAAGTTTCGTTCATTGTTTGGTATTGATTGACGAAAACTTGGCTCATGCGGTCGCTATGCCGCACATAGACAAAACCGCCAACTCCATTATCCCAATAGGAGCCACCATATTGCGGATAAATATGATAACTTAGGGCATCGAAATAAGCTCCGCCAGTTAATGGATATTGGCTGCTGACTTTGCCAGCATCGGGATTATCGGTATAGCGCAACAGTGCATCCAAAAACGAGGCATAGCCAATACCACCTGGCGCAACATAACTGTCAGGATCAGTCTTTTTAATCACGGTGTAGGCAATCCGTAATAAACGAATGTAATTGTAAATTGGTGCATTCAGATTTGGTAATTCATTCGGAGTTGGCGCACTATCCCACCAACTGCCACCGCTCGCACCAGGGTTAGCATAAGCTCTGGCGCTGTTAGTATAATCTGGCTCGTTGATAATTTCATAGAAGCGCATATATTTGCCATAGGTGCTGGCAATCTGCCAAACATACACAGCAAATTTATTCGCATCATTGACGGGTGTGCCATTCTCGCCATTATCCCAAATTGGCTCGTACATGCCTTGCCAGAGCTTGCTTTGTATAGGTGTGCCGTTGTTGCTGTAGTAGCTGGCGGTATCGCGCCAAGCAGCGCGTGGCTCGCCTAAAAAGACCGTGTTTTCGCGAAAACTAAGCGTAGTAGAAATATATTCGAAGACTGGAACCCGAATCGCCGCGCCCCATTGGCCAATAAAACTATCTGGGAGCGAAGCGCGGGCGCTGTGTGCTCCCGCATCAGCCCCAATTGCATAAATTTTTTGATCATCCCAGCCGTTGCCATAGTAACCAGGGTTTAGCCCAAATTGAAAAAGTGCAGAATAACTAGGAACATACGTATTGGCCGTGATCTCGTGATTGCCCATCACAATTGGCATATAGGTGGTGCTGGGGGGTAAATAATTGGCTGCGAGACTTGAAACCGATCCCAGTATCAACAAAAGCAGCATAAGCCGAAAAAAGGCACGTTGAGCCATACAACCTCCTGAGTTGGTTGTTAATTGCCGAAACGATCAGCGGTGGTTGGTTTAAGGCTAAATTGAATCTGTTCTTTGATTGGCTCGTTGGTTAAACGGGGAATCACATGCATATGTACATGGTGAATTACCACGCCGCTGACCGCCCCACAATTCCAGCCGATCGTATAGCCCAATGGTTTGTGGCTGGTGGTGATGAAGGCCTTGACCTGATTGAGCAACTCTTGCATGGCATCCCATTCGTCAAAATCCATCTCGTGGCGGGTTTCGCAATGGCGTTTGGGAATAATCACGCCAGCGCCCGAGAGCACCTTATCGGGCTGTTGCAAAAATCGGCAAAAGCGATTTTCCAGCATGGTTTCAATCTCAAGGGTTTCGGGGTCGCAAAATGGGCAAGCATTCATGGAGTTTCTCCATCGTCTTGTTCGTTGGCCTTCAACATATCGCCCAGCCGCATCAAGGCCTCGATCAAACTATGATCATGCGGTTTTTCGGCTTCTTCCAAGGCGCGAACCATCCCCTCGCGGACTTGCATGCCCCATGTTGTTACAATTCGTGGATCTTCATGGACTAAAGCTTCTTGTAAATGGCTTACGGCATCGGGAACGTGTAGTGCGGCCAATGCCACAGCAGCCTCGTAGCGCACATCGCTATCGGGGTGACGCAACGCCAAGACCAAGGCATGAAAGGCTCGAGGATCGCCAATTTTGCCCAACGAACGGGCGGCGCGAGCAGCAATTTCGGGGTCGAAATCGGTTAATGCAACCAATAAATGATTAAAAACCCGTGCTTGGCCGATTACTCCGAGAATCCGAATTGCTTCGATCCGCAATTGGCGATTTTTTTGCTCCATCAGATCGAGCAATGCTGGGACAGCGGCGGCTCCGATCACCCCGAGCGTCCAGGCGGCTCGCATGCGAATGTCGCGCTGCGGCGAGCGCAAGAGCGGAATTAAAAATGGGACGGCAGGCTCACCGAACAAACCAAGCGTGAAGGCCGCTTGCGAACGCACAAACTCATCATCGTGCTGCAAATCGGCGACTAATTGAACAATCGTTTCAGGTGTGCGCTCCATGCGTCACCTCCTTGTGACATCATCAATGCTTCGAAGAATGGTGCTAAGTTGAGATTGAGTTGTGCGATTATCGACAACAACTCGCGATGGGCGACGTAAGCCACTGGCAGTGGTGGTACCAGCAGGCAAGCCTGTGGAATCAATACCATTCCACGCGAGCAGGGCTTGGCCAAGCTCAAATCGACTGAGAATTTGTGGGCCTACAAGGTGAAATATACCATAAAGGCTTGGTTTTTGTGCAAGCTCAATCAAGGCTTGAGCCACATCTTCAACAAAGACTGGGCAGCGCAGTTCATCGGTAAAAAGCACGCCATGACGTTCGCCGCGCAGCATTGCCAAGGCCATGGTTGTGTTGGGGTCTAGCGGGTTTTGACCATACAACAACGAGGTGCGAGCGATGGCTGCCTGTGGGTCAAGCGCTGCGACAACTGCCTCGCCCGCTGCCTTCGAGGCTCCATAGGGGTGGATTGGTGCTGGCACGTCGCTTTCGGTATAGGCGGCCTCGCGTCCACCCCACACTGCATCCGATGAAACATGCACCAATCGGACTTGATGTTGGGCTGCCCAACGGGCGAGGGTGGCGCTGGCTTGAACATTCACGGCCCACAAGGCTTGGTCGGTCATGGCTGGCCCCATCGCAGGCGTGACCGCCGCCGTATGAATAATTGCAGTTGGCTGAATTTGCTCAAGTAGTGCCTCAAGTTGGGCTTGATCGGCCAAATCGCAGGCTACATGCTCGCCAGCTGTTGGCGGGTTACGCCAAGTTTGGCTATACACTTTATCCCAGATTGTTGTCTGCTGTGCAAAATAAGCGACCCGTTGGCCAAGATAGCCTGATGCCCCAGTAATTAACAAGCGACTCATACACAACACCATCACTAAAAAGATCGTTAATAGTTCTATTGTAGCCCACGCTGCAAGTATTGGGTTTTTGATTCCTCACCCCCTCACCCCCAACCCCTCTCCCGCCGCCGTGGGTTTAAGGGCGGACAGGTT
>NZ_DOPT01000102.1:0-11591 GCF_003512625.1 Herpetosiphon sp.
GAACCAGCCTATCCGTGGTTCGTCGCAGCAACCTACCCTGGTAAGCACCCCCTCGCCCCTCACCCGCCGAGCGAGGTGAAGGAGAACCATCGTATCATGAAAATTGGAACTCCCCTCGCCCGCCGCAGTGGAGAGGGGTTGGGCGTGAGGGACTATCAACGGTTGTTAATGTTATGAACCATGACCCTCTTGGTTGTAGTTTGATACCTAAAAACTAGTCGCTCAGCTTATCGTAGGTATAATTACGCATTATCAAATTAATTAATCAAACAATGAGGTATATATGAATCAGAAACCTGAAGGCTGTTTATGGTGTGAGTATCGTGGGCCAGTCTTGGCTGGCGAAATTATTACGGTGGTCAATCCGCAAGTAACGTTGCAGCATGAGCTACGACGTTGCCCAACCTGTCGCGAGGCGATGGTGGATATTCGCTGGCCCGACCGGATTGTGCGGCGCAAAGTGCGTGAATCGCCGCGCCGTTTTCGGCGATCACTGTGGGTAGTGGTTTATCCCGTCGAATGTGCTTGGTGTGGCAGCCACAATACCGATGCCTATGAAGTGAATGCGACAGTTTCCAATCCAGTGAGCACACGTTTCAAATATGATATTTATCGTTGCTTAGATTGCCAACGGCCAAATGCCATTTCCTATCTGGGAGAAGTCTATGTGCATCGTGCTGATCAAGACAAAGAATTCTTTTCGTTGTGGCATTTAGACCCAGAACTTGAGCAAAGCGAGCCAAGCGCATAGCTGAAAAAACTGCCAAATTAGCCAAAAACTGGCATGGTCGGATTGCGAAATAGCCCTTTATAAAGGCAAAAAATCGCTGTGCTAGGCGTTTGACGCTCCTTTGTGCAATGTGTTACAATACCGAGTGACCCCGCCTCAGCGTCTGTGCGCGGTATTTTTTTGACATTGCCACGATATCCAAACGACAACCAAGGCGGCTAGGAGAACCTAATAATGGCTGAAAACCCGAAACAATCTGGAGGGCGGCGGATCGTCTCGCAGGCCGAAGCAGAGGCAGTGACTGCTAAAGCAGGCGTTAGCTCTGTGACCCGTACCAAAGTTGGCAAGCCGGTTGGCGAGCGGCTAGGGCTCAATCGGCGCGAATTTATGGCTTATGCGACGGCTGGCTCATTGGCAGTGTTAACTGCGCTTGGGCTGGGCACAATGGTTTCGCCCAACAAAGATGACGATTTAGTCAGAGAATTGACCGGCGGTGGCGAATGGATTCCTGGTGGGTTTGCCTACCCACGGATTAAAGCAGGCCAGTTTGGCGGCAAATTTACCCTGGCTCGTAGCGGCGAAAGCTACTCAGTCGAAGAAGCCCCAGAATTAAACTCTACTGGTAAATTTTTCATTGTTAAGGTGGATAAGAACAAAAGTGAAGCCGAAAATGGGATCGTCCCAACCAACGATAATAATGTTGGGGTCGAAACCGGCGATGGTGCCTATTTGATTGCGATCTATCAAGTATGTACCCACTTAGGCTGTTTGATTCCCTTCCAAGCTTCACAAAATCGCTTTATCTGCCCATGTCATGGCTCGACGTTTGAACGTAACAGCCATTATGTGCTTGGTCCTGCGCCCCGAAACCTTGATCAGTTTCCGGTTACTTTAGAAAATGGCGCATTGGTTGTAGACACTGGGAAAAAGAAGACGGGTCTAACTCACGGCTAGTTTACCCAGTCACGAAGGAGTTTCCGTATGGCTGTATCGCCTGAAAGCAAGCGCAAGGGCTTCGGTGGCTGGCTAACCGAGGTTGGTCGCTCATTCTTCCCTTCGATGGGGGCACGTGAGTGGCGCGAAACGCTCCGTGGTGAGCCAGCACCACGCCCAAACCCACGGATGCGGGTGCATTCAAATAGTTTTTGGTACCACATTCGCCCACGTTCGTTATCTGAAGAAGCCACCGCATGGTATTACACTATGGGGCTTGGCTGGATGTCGTTTTTCTTCTTTGTGCTTGAGGCGATTACTGGTCTCGTTTTGATGATCTATTATTCGCCATCGCCCAATGAAGCCTACGCCACTATGACTCAGATTATGAACGATGTGCCGTTGGGCGGCCTGATGCGGAATGTTCACCGCTTAGGGGCGCACTTTATGGTTGCAGTGGTGATTTTACACATGCTGCGAACCTACTTTACGGCCTCGTATAAAGCTCCGCGCCAGTTTATCTGGTTTACGGGGATGATCCTGCTCTTTATGACGCTGTTGTTGTCGTTCTCTGGCTATCTCTTGCCATGGGACCAATTGGCGTTCTGGGCGGTGACGATTGGTTCGTCGATGGCCGATGCTGCACCTGGGGTTGGGCCGGCAATTGGCCGCTTGCTCCGTGGTGGCGCTGAAATTGGCGCGGGCGCACTCTTGCGCTTCTATTTGCTGCACATCTTTATGTTGCCAATGCTGACGATTATTTTCATCAGTATTCACTACTATGCAGTGCGCAAGCAAGAAATCTCGCCAATTCACGAATTGTTTGAAAACAAAAAACCAACCAAGCGCAAAATCCCCTTCTTGCCAGATCAAGTGTTCTTTGAATTGGCCGTGATTGTGGTGTTGACCTTTGCCTTTATCTTTATCAACAACTTCTTCTGGGATGCCAAGCTGGAAAATCACGCCAACGCTTTGGAAACCCCTCAACACACCCAAGCACCATGGTATTTCTTCTGGTTGCAAGGGATGTTGAAGCTTGGTGATAAGATCGTTTGGGGCTTGGGCATCGCTGGGATCATCTTCGGCGCACTGTTCCTCTTGCCATACATCGACCGCAACCCTTCACGCCGCTTCAAAGATCGCAAATTTGCGCTTGCTGGCGGGATCGTTTCGTTGATTGTCTTTATTGTGGTTTCGTATGGTGGCTTGCCCGCCTTCGGGATTCAAAAAGTCGGTTCGAACGAATTGGCCGTGTCGTATGTACCGGTTGAAGGCGAAGGTCGAGTGATGGAAGTGCCATTCGACCAAGTGCCGCAAGAAAAATTTGTCTATAAAGTCTATTACGATGCAACCAAAGATGCGTTTGTCGATGGTGAGTTTGGCGTAGCCGAAGGGCCATTGCCAGAAGCACTCTCGCCCGTCTTCAAAGAAATGTTGCTCGAACTCAAGCACGATGTGCAAAAATGGGCTGAATATGATGTGTTGTTTGTTCGCCCAACCGTAACCTTGACGATCGAGCCATGGCTCTATCAACAAGATACCGATGCTGCCGGATTCTCAACAGCAGTCGATGGGATTCTGCAAAAACGTGTGACCTTGGATATGGAATGGACAACGGCGGGTTACGATGCCGAAGGTAATTTGGTTGAAACCCCTGAAAAGAGCCGTTACACCCAATATAAATTCCTGAACCGCAATGGGGTTGTTCACGTTGGCGATACAGAACCACGAAACTAAGTTTTTTATCCACGGCCTAAGTTTGTGCTTGGGCCGTGTCGAATAAGGAAACACGTCCTATGACGAAAAACATTGCAGTTTCGCTGCTGTTTACCCTCGCAACAGTTGCCTTGCTTGGCTTTATCTGGTTTGGCCAAACCAATGATCGGTTGGCAGCTACCAATTTGCGCCAAGATGCTTTGCAATTGGAGTTCGGGCAGCGCAACTACGAACAATATTGTGCCACCTGCCACGGCTTGGCTGGCGAAGGCCAAGGCCCAGGCAATAAGGCCGCGCCAAAGCTTTCGGATTTGCAAGGTCGCTTAGGCCCAGGCACCGAAGCCTTTACCCGCGAAAACGGTATTCAGAAAAAATATGGCTCGTTGCGCAACTATGTTGAAGCCATTATTGCCTATGGTAAAACTGGCACGGCCATGCCCGCCTGGAAATTGCAAGGCATGCGCGATGACCAAATCAAGGCGATTGCTTCATATGTGATGTCGATGCAAGGTGGTGCAGTTGCGCCATCCGCGCTTGACTCAGCCAAATCATGGTCTGCCACAACTGAAGCTGGTTTGCCACCAACTGCTACTCCCAATGAACCACCATTGGATGATCCGTTGGCAGAAGCGGGTAAACAAACCTTCAATACCTACTGTATTAGCTGCCATAGCAAAACCGATGCAAGCGGTGCTGGCCCTGGCTTAGCTGGCTTGTTCGGCGAAAGTGGCACTAAAGCCTTTGGTACAACCCTGCCCAACGGCAATCCAGTCAACGACGCTAATGTTCTAGATTGGATCAAGAATGGTGGCGGTGGTCCAGGCGTTGGCCCAGATCCCCAAGATGGCGCTTCGTATGGGGTCATGCCTGCTCAAGGCCAGATCTTAAGCGAAGATAAGATTCTCGAAGTCATCGCCTACTTGAAGACATTGACTCGTTAAAGCATGAGCTGGCGATGGCATGCTGTCGCCAGCCTAAAAGCCTTCTAAGGAGGCCATTCAGTGAAAAAATGGTTGAATAACATAGGCGTGAGCATGCTTGATCTGGTTATTTTTGTGCCATTTGCCTTGATCTACACGATCTTTGGGGCAATCTGGACGACCAGCAGTGGCCCGTATATGGCTGGCGATCTCGCCACCGGCTTGCAAATTAAAAAAGATATTATGTACTACTTGCTGTGGGCTTGTTCAATCGGCTATGCCGTATTGGCCAATACTGCGGTTTTGTGGGGCAAAGCTGCTCGCGGTGGCTTGATTGCCTTTGTGATTACGCTCGGTGTCATGGTTGCAGTGTTCTTTGGCTTGACCTTTGGCACCCAAGCACTTGCCGATACGATTCCGGCCTCAACCAAAGTAGTCAGTATTGCGATTGGCGATATTTTGGTGCTGTTGCCAATCGTGACTGCCACAATCTTCTTCTTTATCGCTTGGATTGTGACTGGATTTAGCAATCACTTGCGCGGCCAACCAGTAGCGCAAGGCTTTGTGCGCTTAGGCGTAGCCTTGATGGTTATTCCGGTTGTCCAGTTCTTCGTGATTGTGTTCTTGCCACGCTGGGACGACGAAGTACGTGGGGTTGTGTTTGTGCATGCCATGAGCTTGGGCTTGCTCTGGGGCTTGTTCCTCGGTGGTGGGCTTGGCTCGAATTTGCGCAAGCGTAGCGAAACTCCGGCAACTGCCTAAATTGCTGAAATTTCCCGTAAAACCCTTGGATGAATTACTCATCCGAGGGTTTTTTGGTTTAATTTGGGCTTGCATCTTGGTAGAACAATAATGCATAATATGCAATATCATGCATAGAGTTAGCAATGGAGTGGCTATGCCAGAGATTGATTACACACGCTATTATCGTTTCGCTGAGTTGGTGGAAGCGCTAGAAGGCTTTGCCGCCGAATATCCCGATTTGATTAGTTTGCAATCGATCGGTAAAAGTTATGAAGGCCGTGATTTGTGGTTAGCGACCGTTACTAATGTTGCAACTGGTGGGCCACGCGAAAAGCCAGCCTTTTGGGTTGATGCCAATATCCATGCGAGCGAAGTAACTGGCGCAATGGCTGGCTTACACTTGATCGATACGCTGCTCAAAGGCTATGGCAACGATGCTGAATGCACGCGGTTGCTTGATCGCACGACCTTCTACATTTTGCCACGCTTCAATCCTGATGGAGCTGAACGGGCCTTGACCACGCCCTATGTAGTGCGGTCGAGCGTGCGACCTTATCCCTATGCTGAACGCATCGATGGCTTGTATCAAGAAGATATCAACGGCGATGGGATTATTTTGCAGATGCGCTTGGTTGATCCCAACGGCGATTGGCGGGTCTCCGAGCATGATCCACGGGTGATGGTCAAGCGCAAGCCCTATGAAATTGGCGGCACCTACTATCGAATTTTGCCCGAAGGCTTGATTCAAAATTACGATGGGGTCAATATCAAACTGAGCCGCGCAGTCGAAGGCTTGGATATCAACCGCAACTTTCCAGTTGATTGGCGACCTGAAGCCGAGCAATATGGTGCTGGCCCCTACCCAACCTCTGAGCCAGAAATCCGCGCTGTGGTGCAATTTATCGTCGATCACCCCGAAATTCATAGTGGCCTGACCTACCACACTTATTCGGGCGTGCTGCTGCGACCATATGGCGACCGCGCCGATGATCAGATGAATTTGCATGATCTCGATGTGTTTAAGGCGTTGGGTAAACATGGAACCGAGTTAACCGGTTGGCCCAGTGTTTCGGTTTACCACGATTTTCGTTACCACCCCAAAGATGTGATTACCGGGGTGTTTGATGATTGGGTCTACGATCACTTGGGTATGTTTGCCTGGACAGTCGAATTTTGGGATTTAGTTGGTTCGGCAGGGATCAAAGATCGCAAATTTATCGAGTGGTTCAAAGAGCACCCCGAAGAAGATGATCTTAAAATTATGCAATGGGTGGATGAGCATGGCGAGGGCTTGTGCTTCTACGATTGGACAGCCTTCGAACATCCCCAGCTTGGCCCAGTTGAAATTGGTGGCTGGCATCCGATGTATGCCTTCCGTAACCCACCGCCAGCCAAATTGCTTGAAACGATTGCGCCTGTGACCCAATTTGCCTTAGCTCATGCCGCGATTGCCCCATTCACCACAATTAGCAGCTTTGAGCTTGAGGCGTTGGGCGATAACGTTTATCGGCTGCAAGCAGTGGTGCAAAATGAAGGTTATTTACCAAGTTATGGCTCGCAAAAAGGCCGCGAACGCAAGGCGACCTTGCCACTTGAAGCCTTGCTCAATCTACCCGAAGGTTCAAGCCTCAAGCTTGGCCAAGCCAAAACCACGATTGGCGATTTGGAAGGGCGTTCAGGCCGAGTTTCATTCTTTGGCTTTAGCAATGGTTCGACCACTGATCGCACCAAAGTCGAGTGGGTGGTGCATGTGCCAAATCCTGGGGTGATTGAATTGACGATCCAAGGTGGACGCGGTGGCATTGCCCGCGCTAAGCTCGAAATCTAAACTAAAAATCAAGTGATTTCCTTGAACCGCTAGCAGCGATAGCTGTTAGCGGTTTTTGTGTGGCTAGATAAAGCTCCAACATTTAAGCCGAAATTTTTGGGCACTTTATGCACAAAGAGGCTTGATTTTTGTGCAGTTTATACAAGCTAGCTAGCTATGGGTTTGGTTATTTTGTTCGATAGTCGATGGGAAACGATCAGCTACTATAAATTCAATCGCCCAACTTAGGCAAAATCCACAAATAAGCGACCTCTCAACCTTTATAAAAACCCAAGCTGTGAGGTATCCGACGATGAGTTCAACTGTGCAACTGATCTTATTGCTGTTGGTGTTAATCGGTGTTGCTAAAATTGGGGGCGCACTTAGTGCCGCGCTTGGCCAACCAACCGTGTTGGGTAAGCTGTTGGCGGGCGTGCTGCTTGGCCCAAGTTTAATTAATGTCATGCACTGGGAAACCTTTCAAAGCAGCGATCTGAAATCGACCATCCACTACCTCTCGGAGCTTGGGGTCATTTTCCTCATGTTTATCGCAGGCCTGCGCATCGAAGCCCATGAGTTGCGCGAAGCTGGCAAGGCCGCAACTTGGACAGCGATTTTGGGTGTGATCATTCCATTTTTTGGTGGGCTGCTCAGCGCGTTGGCTTTTGGCTATGGCCTTATTCCAGCGATTTTTGTGGGCCTATTGTTGACCGCAACCAGCGTTAGCATTTCGGCTCAAACCTTGGTTGAGTTGGGGCGGCTCAAAAGTCGAGTTGGTACAACGTTGCTAGGCGCGGCGGTGCTCGACGATATTATTGGGCTGCTGTTACTCTCAATTTTTATGGCCACTCAAACCAGCGATGGCAACTTCATGACGATTGTTTGGACGATTGTACGCTTGGTGGGCTTTTTGGTGGTGGCTTGGTTCTTGGGCCAGCGCTTTTTGCCGCGCATCCTTGAACGGGTCAAAAAAATGCGCACCAACGAGCCAGTGCTCACCTTTGCGGTGTTGGTGGTGCTTGGCTTAGCCTTCACGGCTGAAACGGTGGGGCATTTGGCCGCAATTACCGGGGCATTTATGGCCGGTATTCTCCTGAGCCATACCGATGTGCGCGATGAAATTGACCGCTCAATTTCGAGCTTTACCTATGCCGTACTTGTGCCAATTTTCTTTATTGGAATTGGATTGAACACCGATTTGAGCAGCCTCAGCGGTGCAGCCATCCCAATGGCCATTATGTTGTGTATCGTAGCGATTGGTACCAAAATTGTGGGCTGTGGCCTAGGAGCCAAAATTGCTGGCCTCAACCAACGTGAGGCAATTCAGGTTGGCTGTGGCATGATCTCGCGCGGCGAGGTCGGGTTAATTGTCGCCTCGCTGGGTGTCCAAAATCAAATTGTTGATACTAATGTATTTTCATTGACCGTAGCAGTAGTCTTGGTAACCACTCTCGTCACGCCAATTCTGCTGAAATGGTCATTCAAAACCGAGCCATTGCCAAGCCTCCACTTGGCGCTTGAGCCTGAAGATGAAGTGTTGGCAATTGGCTAAGGCACTCTATTCTTGAGGATTGATTGATTGAAGAAGCGTTGGAATCCCCTCTTGCATTCCAGCCGTCAGTGTTGACGTGAGCCGCGTTGCAGCGACATGCATTTGACCCTATTCCGATACGGGCTACAGAAAGGAAACGCCTGTGGAAGAGCAACTCAACTCATTGACGGTCAACGCAAACATCTTGTGGGTCTTGCTCGCTGCTTTTCTGGTCTTCTTTATGCAAGCTGGGTTTGCCTTGGTTGAAGCAGGTTTCACTAGGGCAAAAAATGTCGCGCACACCATGCTCATGAACTTGATGGTGTTTTGTATTGGGGCGATTGGCTTCTGGATTTGTGGCTTTGCCTTTGCCTTCGGTGGAGTCAACCATACCTACCCAGCCACAGGCGCAAACGCTGAATGGAACTTCGGCCCAGTTACCTTGGGCGCTTGGGGCGATGCGCTCTCCTCAAATCTCTCCTTCGGTGATCAATGGGGCGTGCTTGGCACCAGCGGCTTCTTCCTGAATGGCATTGGCATGAGTGCTGCTGGGATTTTTGCCTTCTTTATGTTCCAAATGGTCTTTATGGATACCGCCGCCACGATTCCAACGGGCAGCGGGGCTGAACGCATCAAGTTCATTGGTTTCGTGATTATGGGCTTTTTGGTCAGTATGTTCGTCTATCCACTTTCGGCCAACTGGGTTTGGGGCGGTGGCTGGATGGCCAATATGGGCCGCACGCTTGGGCTTGGCAACGGCGCAGTCGATTTTGCTGGCTCAGGGGTTGTGCACATGACTGGTGGCGCAGTTGGTTTGGCAGTTGCGCTGGTGCTTGGGCCACGGATCGGCAAATTTAATAAAGATGGCAGTGCCAACACGATTCTTGGGCACAACTTACCAATGGGTGTTTTGGGCGCAATCATCCTCTTCTTTGGCTGGTTCGGTTTCAATCCAGGTAGCTCATTGGGTATCCAAGGTTCGTTTATGAACCTAACCGCCTTGGCCGCCTTGAATACCTTGATCGCTGGAGCTGCTGGTGGCATCAGCGCCATGACCTACACATGGCTGAAAAATAAAAAGCCCGATCCAGGCATGAGTGTCAATGGTTTATTAGCAGGCTTGGTGGCGGTAACCGCGCCTTGTGCCTTTATCACGCCGGTTGCCGCAGCAATTATTGGGGCAGTTGGCGGGGTTTTGGTGATTTTCGCCAGCATTCTGTTGGAAAAACTCAAAATCGACGATCCAGTTGGGGCAGTGCCTGTGCACTTGTTCAATGGCTTTTGGGGTGTGATTGCGGTTGGTCTCTTTGCCAACGGCAACCCCGATACCGCTAGCTGGAACGGCATCGATGGTCAAGCGGTAACTGGCTTGTTCTATGGTGGTGGGTTCAGCCAACTCTTTGCTCAATTGATCGAAGGCTTGGGCATTGGCATCACGGCATTTGTTTTATCGTTTGTGGTCTTCAAAGCCTTGGCCAAACTTGGCCTAATGCGTTCACGCGCTGAAGACGAAGTAGCAGGCTTGGATTTACCAGAAATGGGCATGCCTGGCTATGTTTCCGATGGCGCATATATGCCCGAAACTGGGGCAGCCCCTGCTCCTAGCGAAGAACCAGCTACGGCTGGCTTGCCCGCTGGCGCTGCTGCTTAACTCAATTCAAACCTCAAACGCCGTAGGTTCGAGCCTACGGCGTTTTTCATTTTAGCCGCCAGCCACATAGATATGGACTATCGTTGCAATTGAAAGCTCTGAGCACCAAGCTAGCTTATAATCATATCTAGATTTAATCATCAAATAAAGGGATTGCTCATGGCTTCAACATCGACTACCCCGCGCCAACCCTCGCCGTTGGTCGCTTTACGCCACCGCGATTATCGGCTGCTCTGGAGCGGCCAACTGATTTCAATTGCTGGCTCGCAGATGCATACCGTAGCGTTGCACGTTCAAGTTTATCGTTTAGCTAGCGCGATTCCTGGGGCTAATCCAGCGATTTTTCTGGGCTTGATTGGCTTGTTTCAGTTTATTCCCTTGCTGTTGCTGGCGTTACGTGCAGGTCTATTGGCCGATCGAGTTGATCGACGACGTTTGATGCTGGTAACACAAAGTATCTTGATGGGGTTATCGTTGGTATTGGCGGTTTTATCGTGGTTTGGCTTAATCAATCTGTGGTTGCTGTATGGAATTATGATTATCTTTTTCAGCACCAAAACCTTTGATTTACCAGCTCGCCAAGCGTTAATTCCGCGTTTAGTGCCGCGTGAAGTACTGCCAACAGCATTAAGTTTAAATATGATTGCTTGGCAAATTGGCAATATTGCTGGGCCGGCCTTGGGTGGTTGGTTTGTTAGCTATTCAATTGCCTTGGTCTATTTGATCGATGCGATCAGTTATGGCGTGGTGGTATTGAATTTGTGGCAAATGCGCGGCAATTATGCCCCAACCGAGGTTAAACCAATAATCAAAGGCTCCATGTGGGAAGGTTTGCACTTTGTACGGCGCACGCCGATTATTTGGTCTACCATGGTGCTCGATTTTATTGCCACCTTTTGTGGTGCTGCCACGACCCTCTTGCCCTTATTCGCTGATAAAGTCTTAAAGGTTGATGAAAAAGCCCTCGGTTTGATGTATGCAGCACCAGCAATTGGCGCGTTAGTAGCCGCCCTCGCCATGTCGTGGTTTGGCAATCCGCGCCGCCAGGGCATGGTTGTGGTGGTTTCGGTGGTGCTCTATGGCTTGGCGACCATGGTGTTTGGGCTAGCTCCAAGCTTACCAATTGCCGTGCTGGGCTTGGCGGGCACAGGTGCAGCTGATACGGTCAGTGCTGTCTTGCGCGGCACAATTCGCCAATTAAACACCCCCGACGAGCTGCGTGGGAGAGCAACCTCGGCCAATATGCTGTTTTTTCAAGGCGGGCCATTGCTAGGCGAGGTTGAAGCTGGCTTCGCTGCATCATTGGTTGGTGCGCCAATCGCTATCGCTTTTGGTGGCGCGATTTGTGTCGCCGCCGCAATCATCATTGCTGTGCGGATACCCAGTTTACGCTTGTACGATCGTTGAGAGCATAGAAAAATGTGGCTATTGGCTGAAGGCGCTAGGCTATCGGAGCAATTTTTGATATTCCAATGGACGTTATAGCCGGAATGGTTTATGCGGTTGGTAACGAAGCGCATGCCCTTACCCCTGACCTCCTCTCCCGCCCGCGAGGCGAG
>NZ_DOPT01000102.1:11655-93353 GCF_003512625.1 Herpetosiphon sp.
GCGAGGCGAGGGGGAATCGCGCTCGCTCCCCTCGCCCGCCGCCGTGGGAGAGGGGCTGGGGGTGAGGGAACGAGAACTGGTTGCCAAACCAATGAACCATTCCAGCTATGCTCTCTCTGCTCTATATTTTCCCCCTTGTCATCCGATTGTCATTTAAAAGGCTGCTTTTGCTGCAAGGCTCATGCTACAGTTCGTAGCAACAGCTACGATTTAACCTAGTTTTGGGGGTTGCGATGAACCAAGTAGCATTTTGGTCGGTTGCATTAGTGCGTACCATTCGTCAGCCATTGCGCTGGTTGGCTTGGCCTGCGGCCATTATTGCGGCATTGTTTGTGGTTGCGGCTTCAGCCCAAACTGGCGAACGCCGTTCGGCTTCATTTGAGCCAGTGACAACCGTTTTGGATACCAACGCCTTGGGCCGTGGTAATGGGCAGCGTACCCGCATCACACCAGATGGAATTCGGCCTGAACCTGCTGGCGGGATGTTGATTACCGTGCCACAACAGGTCGATCAATTTAGTGATTTGCTGGCTGCATGGCGAGCCGATGTGCCGCTTTCGGCAACCTTGCAAATTTCGCTGCGAGTTTCCAGCGATGGCAATACTTGGTCGCGCTGGGGCTTAGTTGAAGAATCACACGATTTTTTGGATGAGCGCGATGCCGCTGATTTGCATTGGGGTTCGCCGATTTTTGCTGGGGTGGCAACTTGGTGGCAAGCTAAAATTGAGTTTGGGCCTGCGCCCGATGGGCGTTTGCCAATACTGCGCGAATTGCGCGTGGATACCGTTGATGTTGGTGCATTAACCCCTGCTACGCCTGAAACCGCTGCAGAACGAGCGACCGATGTGACCAAGCCGCCCGTGATTAGCCGCACTGGCTGGGGTAGCCCCGATGGTCAAGGCAGCCGCGTGCCCCCAGCCTACTATCCAGTGACCCATTTGGTGGTGCACCATACCGCCGATGCCAATAGTTTGGGCGGGAGCGAAGGCTGGTGGGGTGATCGGATTCGGGCGATTTGGTCGTTTCATACCTTTACGCGGGGTTGGGGCGATATTGGCTACAACTATTTGATCGCGCCCGATGGGACAATTTTCGAGGGTCGGGCTGGCGGCGATAATGCCGTGGCCTTTCATGATACTGGTAATTATGGCTCGATGGGCGTTTCGATGGTAGGAACCTATGCTAGTGTGCCGCCAACCAGTACCGCCCAAAATAGCTTGGTTGAATTGTTGGCGTGGAAAGCCGAGCAACGTGGAATCGATCCGTTGGGTCGCTCGTATTACTATGGCTGTGATATTTCGCGCTACTGTGGCAATGCTGGAGCAATTACCCCCAATATTGCCGGCCATCGCGATGTCGCGAATGATCCGGTTGGATATACTTCCTGTCCGGGGAATAATCTCTACGGCTTGTTGCCAACCATTCGTTCGCGGGTGCAATCGCGTTTAAGTAGTACGCCCGATAACGGCGATATGACGATTGATGATCTGGAATCGAGTTTTATTCGCTCGACGGCCCAATGGTATGAGGCTGAGTGTGGTGACGGGGGCCATATTTTTTACACCTTTGCCACCAATGATCCCGCTGAGAGTAGCAATAGTGGTCGCTGGCGTAATGAAAATATTGTCGCTGGCAATTATCGCATCTTTGCCCATGTGCCCCAAAATTGTGGCCTACTCAATGCAACCCAGAGTGCTCGCTACACAATTTGGCAAAATGGGGTGCAAATTGGCGAACGCGTGTTGAGCCAAGATACAACCACCGAGTGGATTGAAATTACCACCAATGCGCTGGCACTTTCGGGCCAGCCAGTCGAGGTGCACTTAACCGATTTGACCAGCGAGCCATTGAGCGCCAATCGTAAGGTCATTTTTGATACCGTGCGCTGGGTCAAACAAGATACCCAAGTCAATGTAGCGCTCGAATCAGTTAATTATGATCGTACAAGCTTGGCTGGTGGCGAATTGCTCAAAGTAACGTTCCGGGTACGTAACACTGGCAATGTGGCAATTGAAACCCAAGCTCCCGACGCGGGCAGCCCCAACGATAGCACCACGGGCTATACCTACGATGAGGGCGAATGTTTCCTTGGCAATGGCAACGATGCCTATCCGACCTATCCCAAGGAATCGGGGCGTTTTCGGCTGGTGCTTGGCGGTGATGGCCTGACGCTCGATTGTGCTGGTGATACTGGTGGATATCCATGGCGCTGGAGTATTGGCGGTGACCTTGGGCCTGGTGAGACTCGCGATTTGGTGGGCTATGTCCGTTTTCGTAATCACACCACCAGTCCGCGCCAAGTAACCTTGCGAGCAGGGCTGGTTCAAGAATATGTGCGTTATTTCAGCCAAAACCAAGCCAGCCAAACCATCACAATTAATCCCGAAAATGATGCACCTCAATCGTCGATTTATACCAATTGGCAACCCCAAGCCTTGGTTTACGAGCTGGGCGCGATTCCCGATGATTTTCTGGCGCGAACTGCCAACCCACTTTCGATTCCTGAAGGGGCGTTTTTGGGCAGTTTTGATTGGATCGGCACACGTTTAGATTTAGGCGATGGCGGGATTTTTGGACGAAATGATCGCTTTATTGTGCGCCAAACCCGTAGTTTTGTTGCGCCTGTTGCCGGAACCTATCGTTTCCGCATTAATTCCGATGATGGTGCTTGGCTTTGGATTGATGGTACGCTGGTGGCCGAGGCCCATGGCTTGCACCCTGAGCGCGAGGTCATTGGTGAGCGTTGGTTGAATGCTGGCGAACATCGGCTGGGCTTTAAATATTTTGAGCGCACTGCTCAAGCTGTGCTGAGCTACGATTGGCAAACGCCTGGCAGCAACGATTTTAGCCCGATTCCAGTGAGTGTTGGGGCGGGGGTACCCCGCTATGGCAACTATTTTGCCCCGAATGTTCAAATGACCATTGTTGCTGATGATCATGGTGGTTCGGGCGTGGCTGGCATTCGTTGGCGGATCAATGGCAGCACGTGGGAAGAGGATGCAGGCAGTAGCTTGACGCTTACCCCAAGTGGCGGCAACTTCAACTTAGAATATGCCGCCCGTGATCTGGCTGGCAATTTGGAAGCAACCCACAGCCTTAGTTGGCAAGTTGATGGTAGCCCGCCTAGCTCAAGCATTAGCAGTGCCACTCTTGAGCCAAGTGGAGCCGTGCGCCTGAACCTGAGCAGTAGTGATGCAGGCAGTGGCGTGCGCCAGATCGAAATTAGCGTGCGCGATCAGGCTGATGGGCAATGGTATGTGTGGGCAATTCTGCCGCCGAGCAGTTCGACCATATTTATTGGTCAGCCCGAGCATCGCTACGATTTTCGTAGTCGGGCGATCGATCAGGTTGATAATCGCGAGGCTGAGCATAGCGGCGTTGATGCCAGTGCCACTGTGCCCAGCACTGCCAATATTTATCGCATAACTGCACCGATTGTTAGCAAAAACTAGGCTTGGATGTAAGACCCGCTGCTTTGGTTGAGCAGCGGGTCTTTAGAAATCGTAAACCATGATTATTTCCTCAAATTGTTGCTGCGGGTAATCGATAAATGTCGTTTTCGTTGCTTGCACGGTATAGAGTGTACTAAAACCTGTTTCAGTTGGTTTTGATGTATGCACAGCATACACCTCAGAACCATCCCAATTAGGCGTAAAACTCACGGTTGAAGCTAAGATCGAACGTTGCCATAATTGTTTGCCACTTAGGCGATCAAACGCATAAAAAGTTGTTTTATCTTCGGTACTATCACGAATGATAATTGTTTGTTGATTGCCACTAAATTGAACATCGGTAATCCTAGCGAGGTCAGGATTGATCGACGTAGTTTGGCCAAATAGATCAAATTGTAGCTGTGAAGCATATAAATGATCATTGAGCTGTTGATTGCTAGCAAGTTTGCTTGTCTTGAGGATTGTTTGGTTTTTGAGATCGTAGGTTATAACATCTTGATCAGAAGTTATGAGGCTGAGCAGATTAGGGTTGTTTGCGGAGATAGCATAATTGAAGTAATCGGTAAATGGAAATGCTTGATCATAGGGATATAAGGTTTGATTACTTGCCAGATAGCGACAATCGCATTGCTGATTTGGATGTTTAATTGTGCCATTTGTGCTATCAATAATCAACAATTGTTGGTTAGTTACAACATTCGTTGGAATTTGGCCAGCTTCTTGTTGGGCCTGTTGACCAGCCTGTGCATTTGGTGGATTGATTGGGCTAGACATTGGATCTACTGAACCTGCCACATCATCCAAAACATCGGTGATTGAGTTTGACTGCTCGGCACTTACACCTAATGGATAGCTCGCCGATGGATAGACGGTTGTATCAACTTGTTGCTGGGGAATGATCGTGACCGATTGGGCTAAATCTGCTGTTTGGTTGGTTGGCTTTTTTGTATGGGCTGTCAGATAAAGCTCCTGTTGATTGGCACTCTGGTAGAGTCCTACAACAGTGCTGGTGTCGGGTTGCAATGGTAGAGATTGTTGCCACGTAGGGTTATCATCGCTGCTTTTACGACTTAAGACATAATGCGATTGAGTTTTACTCAACTCAATCCGATCGCCATTATCAGCAATGATTAATGCATCGACATTATTGGCTTGCCACATCACTTGATCATCTTGCATGGCGCGGACAAAGTGATTTTGCTCATGATCAATCCCTTTCACCAACAGCATTTGTTGCTGGGGCAGTGATGTTTCCTCGTTGGCTAAAGCTAAATAGGTTGGCTCGTTGCTGATTTGGGGCGCGATATCAAATTGCTTTTTCAAATAGACCCCACCTAAAAGCAACACAACCAACATCAGCGCATTGATTGTGTATTTGAACCTGCTAAATTTGGCCACTCGTCGCCGACTGCGGCTTGGCGCAACTAAACGCTCGCTCTGACCAAAGATCGAGCGTAAGTTGCGTTGCATGGATTTGGTTTTTTCCAACAACTCACGTAATTGTGGTTCTTGGGCTAAGCGTTCTTCAAAAGCTTGTCGATCAGACGAGCCAAAACGCTGATCAAGATAATCAAGCACTGCCGCTAGATCGTGGTTCATACATCCTCCAAGTGGTTGCGTAGTTGTGCATGGGCAGTGTGTAAACGCGACCGCACTGTACCAATTGGGCATTCTAAAATAGCTGCAATTTGTTCGTAGCTTAGGTCGTGAAAGTAGCGCAAGACGATGACGCTGCGCAATTTCAACGATAAATTACCAATAGCGTTCCAGATAACTTGCTCCTCCTCACTGCGCAACAAATTATCAAGGGTCGTGGCTTGAGGCTGTTCTGTCTCAGGCCGCAATTGTTCGCCGAGCCAGCGGCTTAGTCGTTTGCGGGTGCTTAAACAGCAATTAACCGTGATGTGATGCAACCATGTTGACCATGCTCCTCGGTCAGGGTCAAAGCGCACCAACGCCCGATTAACTCGCATCCAAACTTCTTGGGCGACATCTTCAGCATGGCCCCAATCTGCCAGTATCAAGTAGGCAGTTCGGAGTACCATTGTATGATAGCGACTATGCAATGATTCGAGTGTTTCGCTGTGCAATTGCTGAAATTCTGTCATAACAGATGAATTCATCGGAAGCTTTCCCTCATGCATGCTTGCTGAACTAAACTGAGGGTAACGTTAAAAAGTTCAGTTTTAAATGGGATTAAATAGAAAACCTCGATAATTTTGCCGATTATCGAGGTTTTGGGGCAATCGGTTTGGAAATTTAGCTACGTTGTTGATCAACGAGGCTGATAAAACGCCGGAAGTGTTCATCTCCATCGTGAGGGCCAGGCCCAGCCTCAGGGTGATATTGCACGCTGAAAACAGGCAAGCTCTTGTGTTGCAAGCCTTCACAGGTTTGGTCGTTACCACTAACTTCGGTCACCTGCACATCGCTGGGCAAGCTGGCTGGATCGAGGGCAAAGCCATGATTTTGAGCAGTGATTCGGACTTTGCCAGTGCTGGTATCGCACACTGGGTGATTGCCAGCATGATGACCAAAAGGCAATTTGAAGGTTGTACCACCCAAGGCTTGGCCAATCAATTGATGCCCAAGGCAGATGCCAAACACTGGCACATTGCCGATCAACTGGCGAATCGTTTCGACCGCATACTCCAAGGTGGCAGGGTCGCCTGGGCCATTTGAAATCAAAATACCATCAGGTTTTAAGGCTAGGGTCGCTTCGGCTGAAGTGCGATTGGGCACAACTGTGACCTTACAACCAAGATCGACCAAGCGCCGCAGGGTGTTGCGTTTGACCCCAAAATCGTAAACTACGACATGGCGGTTGTGCAATTGTTCAGGAATCGCTAGTTGTAAGGTAGTGAAATCGGCAGGTGTGCCTTCATTCCACTCATAAATGCTTTGGGTTCCCACGTCGCTAGCCAAATCGCGGCCTTCCATCACCGGGATGGCTTGAGCTTTGGCGACCAAACTAGCCGGATCAAGATCTTCGGTTGAGAGCACCGCCCGCATTGCGCCGGCTGCCCGAATATGGCGAGTCAAGGCTCGGGTATCTAAATCAGCCACCGCCATAACACCGCGCCGTGCTAATAGCTCGCTGAGAGATTCGCGCGAACGCCAATTGGATGGCCGCTCGGTAAATGAACGCACGATCAAGGCTTCGGCCCAAGGCATGGCTGCCTCAAGATCAACCTCGTCAATGCCATAATTGCCAATATGCGAGGCGGTTAAGGTTACTAACTGACCGCGATATGAAGGATCGGTCAAAATTTCAGCGTAGCCAGTCATGCTGGTATTGAATACAACTTCACCTGCACGTTCGCCGCGTGCACCGACAGCCCGCCCCCAAAAGGTGCGTCCATCTTCCAATGCCAGTAATGCGCGTGTCATGGCAACTCCAAGCTAGAAGCAATCGGGTGGTTCAGCCAAAACTGAGTACCAACCGAGTATTATAACGGAATCAGCATTTTTTGGGGTTGCTGCTTGCGTTGACGCTCTGCGTAAGATGGCCTATGATAAGGCCAAACCACTGCCTTTTCCTCGCTGTTTAACACCAAATTCTTTAGCACAAAGGAAGATCGTCAATGACTGACACGCTTCTGATTAGCAAAGCCGACAATGTAACCACTCTCACGATTAATCGCCCAGCGGTACGCAATGCCGTCGATCAGCCAACCATGGATGCGCTGCGAGCGGAAATTGAGGCTTGCGAGCATGATGGCACTCGCTGTATTGTGATTGCTGGTGCTGGTGGGGCATTTTCATCGGGAGCCGATATTATGGCGGCGCTCCAATCTGGTGGCACGGCAAATGATGTATATCGGGTTTTAACTGAATCGTATGGCCCAACGCTGTTAGCAATTCGCCAATCGTCGTGGCCTGTGATTGCTGCCGTCGATGGCGTAGCGGCTGGTATTGGCTCAGATTTGGCGTTGGCCTGCGATTTGCGCTTGGTTTCGAGCCGTGGGCGCTTCTCAGAAATTTTTATCAAAGTTGGCTTAATTCCCGATGGCGGTGGAACCTATTCGTTGCCGCGCCTGATTGGCCTTGGGCGGGCGATGGAATTGATGTTTACCGGGGCGATGGTAGAGGCTGAACGAGCTTTGGCTTGGGGTATGGCCAATGCAGTCTTTGATGAAGCAAATTTTGCCAACGAGGTGCAAGCTTATGCTGCGACGATTGCGGCACAAGCTCCTTTGGCGTTAACCCGTGGTAAACGCGCAATGTTGGCCGCCCAAAATGATCAAAGTTTTGCCGATGCGCTACGTCGTGAAGCCGAATATCAACGCGAAATTTTTAATAGCGAGGATGGCTTTGAAGGCTTTCAGGCCTTCTTGCAAAAACGCCCACCTGTGTGGAAAGGACGATAACTCGTGCTAGCTAACCTGTATAGCTCAGATCAACAACGCTCACGCTTTATCTGGTTAATGGGCATTCAAGCGGTCTTGGTGGTTGTGTTGCTGATCGCCTCAACCCTCTTGACGGTTGGCATGAACCGTTTACGCGATCGTGATGAAACGTTGCTGAGCTATCGGGTGCGTTTAAATGACGTTAATATTGCTCTGTTATCGTTGCACAACAATTTGCGCGGCTATACCAGCACTGGCTCAGATATTTTCTACGCGGAAATTCAAAAAGAACAGGCAGTTGTTACCGAGGGTTTGCAATTTCTCTTAGTCAACCCGCCCGACCCGAGCTTGCCCCAAGTCGCTGAGCAAGTCGATCAATGGCTGCTCAATACCTATCAGCCAGTGCTGGATGCAGTGGCCAACCAAGAAATGCTGTTGGCCGAATTGACGCTTGAGCAAGGTCGCCCACAAATCGAGGCGGTAGTTAACACGACAACCAGCTTGCGCACTGAATTGCGCCAGCGCTCGGAAGATTATCGCAACCAAATTGATACTTACAATTGGATTAAACTGGCCTCGATTGGTTTGCTCTCAGCATTAATTGTGGTTTCGATGATTGTGACAGTGCGCTTCTGGCGCACCCAACAGCACTTAATTCACGAAATTGAAGATAAAGGCAGTCAACTGCTGCAAAGCAACCATGAATTAAATTTCAATACCAATCAACTTTCAATTATCAACAGTATTTTGGGCGTGCGGATCAACGAGTCGCGGGTGTTGCGCGAAATCAGCGATTATTTGGTCAATAATCCTACCCCCGCTGAGGCCTATAGCTTTGTGGCGCAAACTGTTGGTAATGTGCTGAATACCTGGTGTAGCATTGCGCTGCGTTTGCCCCCGCCCCGCGAGGAATTTCTCGATGTGGTGGCTTCATATCATTCGTTGCCCAGTCGCCAAGCCTACATCGACCAAATGGTGCAAACAGTCCAATTTCGCATCGATAATGGTCTGTATTCGCCAGTCTTTACCCAGCATGCTCCCTTGGTTGAACTCTTCAATGTGCCCGTTGAGCAACGTCACCCCAACTATTTGACCAACGAGGTTCGCGAACACTTGGAGCCATTCACGCTCTATTCGTATATCGCTGTGCCGATTAAAATTCAGGATGAAGCAGTTGGCCTGATTTCGGCAGCCTCAGATTCGCCTGAACGGCTGTTTGACCATGATCAAACCTTGTTTGTGCGCCAAGTCGCTGATCGTTTGGCCGCTTGGCTTGAAAATATTCAATTATTTTATTTGCTCAAACAACAGGCCAACGAGCTGCAAACGAGCTTCGATAGCCTCGACGATATTGTAGTTTCCTACGATAGCCGTGGTCATCAAACGCGAATCAACGAGGCTGGCACGCAGTTTTTTGCTGGTCGCCACTTTGATTTTCTCTCCAATAATTTGGTTTGGCGCACGGCTAAGGGCAATGTATTGGGCTTCGATGAGCATCCGATTCAGCAGGCGTTGGCTGGCACAACCGTGCGTGATGTTGAAGTTTCGTTATCACGCTCCGATGGTGTGCCGATTATTCACGAAGTCAGCGTTTCGCCGCTGCGATCTGCCGATGGTTCAATTGAAGGCATTGTGCTGGTGGCGCGAGATTTGAGCGCTCGCAAGGAGCTTGATCGGCTCAA
Source organism: Herpetosiphon sp. (assembly GCF_003512625.1). Taxonomy (NCBI): domain Bacteria; kingdom Bacillati; phylum Chloroflexota; class Chloroflexia; order Herpetosiphonales; family Herpetosiphonaceae; genus Herpetosiphon; species Herpetosiphon sp. The sequence continues at coordinate 21,139 of NZ_DOPT01000102.1, forward strand.
AGAAGAACTTGTTGCCAATATGAGCCACGAGTTGCGCACGCCGCTCACTGCCATTTTGGGCTATAGCGAATTGCTGCTCAAACGCCGCACCGAAGTGCTTACGCCTTGGCATACCACCAAGATTGAGGGGATTCGCACTGGCGGCCAGCGTTTGCTGAGCCTCGTCAACGATCTGCTAGATATTGCCAAGCTTGATGCTGGCCGCATCGAGTTGCAACGCCAAACCACCATCATTAATAGCTTGTTGCAAGAGCAAGTGGCGATTTTGCAGCCGATGCTTCGCGAGAAACAGCAAACCCTCACCTTGCAACTGGGCCAGCACATCCCCTTGCTCATGATCGATCCTGAGCGGATTGGCCAAGCAGTGACCAATTTGTTGAGTAACGCCATTAAATTTACGCCAGAGCAAGGTACAATCACCTTAGCCTCAACCGCCTTGAACATTGATGAGCATGGCCAAATTGACTGGCTGGATCAAGTGTTGGCGACCGAAGTGCCGCCGATGTTGGCAGGCCAATATGTCTTGATTCAGGTCAGCGATAGTGGGGTGGGCGTGCCAGCCGAAGCGCTCGTAAAATTGTGGGATCGTTTTTATCAAGTTGAGGGTGGCTCGACGCGCCGTTTTGGGGGCACAGGCTTAGGTTTATCGATCGTTCAGCAATTAGTTGAATTACATGGTGGACGGACATGGGCGACTAGCGCAGGCGAAAATCAAGGCAGCAGCTTCACAATTATGTTGCCAGTCAGCCGCGGTGCCCAATTTGTGAGCCTCACTCAAGGCTTACGGCGTTCGATTTTGGTGATTGAAAACGATCACCAAACGGCCCAATATTTGGAAGAACAATTGCAAGCGGCTGGTTTTGAAGTGATTGTGGCGACTGATCATCATAGTGCCTTGACTTGGGCCAAAGATCATTCACCAGCGGCAATCACCCTCGATTTGCTCATGCCCAATAGCGAAAGCTGGGAAACCTTGGCAGCCTTGCGCGAAATTGACCATTTAGCGCAAGTTCCCGTCTTGATCGCAAGCGATGCTTCGGTATACAATGAGCTACCAGGGGTTGGTGTCTCCACATATGTAGTCAAGCCAATTGATAGCCAAATTCTGATTCGGATTATTCGTCAACTGATTGGGGCTCAAGGCCAAACAGGGTTTATCTTGGTGGTTGATGATGATTATGATATGGCCGAACTGCTGTGTGCTACTTTGCAAGAGCATGGCTACGTTACCCAAGCCTCATACGATGGGGCGGCGGCGCTCGATCTGATTCAACAGGGCAATTATCCCCAACTAATTTTGCTTGATTTGATGATGCCAGAGGTTGACGGCTTTCAGCTACTCGAAAAACTGCGGGCAAATCCTGAAACTCGTAATATTCCCGTGATCATTGTGACTGCCCGTGACTTAACCAATGAAGAAATTCGCCAATTGCGCCAAGCTGCGCAAGCCATTCAGACCAAACATACCCTCAGTATGCGTAAGCTGGTTGCTGAAGTCCAACGGTTTGCCCCGTTGAAGGAATCGGATACCCCATGAACACACCAGTTTTCTTGCTGGTCGAAGACGATCCATACAACCGTGATATTTTGCGCGAAATTCTTGAGGATTACGCCGATTGTGTGATTGTCGAAACCACCAATGGGCGTGAAGCACTCAATTGGATCATGGGTCAGAGCAAGCTGCCGAGCCTGATTTTGCTTGACATGATGATGCCAGAGATGGATGGCTTTGAATTTTTGCAAGAGCTAGCCCAGCACCCACAACGCCAACAAATGCGGGTGGCTGGCGTGAGTGCCCGTGCCCATAGTCACGATCGTGATCGGGCTTTGCAAGCGGGCTGCTGGCGGTATCTTACCAAACCCTTTGATATTCGAGAAATTGAATCAACAATTGCTGCGGCGCTGGCAAGCTAAGGTTTGAGCAGTGCGGTGGTAGCTTTTTCTATATTGGGCTTTTTAGGAGGTTTCATTGATGATTCCCCAGACGGCTACGACGCTTAATTTGGCCACAATGCTCGAAGATCATGCCCGGAAACGCCCCAACCGCACTGCCCTCATTTTCAACGATATGCGCTTCAGCTATGCTCAACTCAATGCCATGACCAACCAAATTGCCAATGGTATGGTTGCGTTGGGCATCAAGCCAGGTGATCATGTAGCACTTTCCTGCCCCAACTTGCCCTATTTCCCCATGGTGTATTATGCGGCGCTCAAAGTTGGCGCAGTGATCATCTGTTTGAATATTATGTTGAAGCCGCGCGAAATCGCCTACCACTTGAGCGATTGTGATGCCAAGGCCTTCTTCTGTTTTGAAGGCACTGCCGAGTTGCCGCTGGGTCAAATGGGCAAAGCTGGCTTTGATGAAGCGCCAAACTGTGAGCATATGATTATGCTGACGACCAATCCGGCGGCTCCATCGCCAATCGAAGGCGTTAAAACCTTGGGTCAATTGATGTACAATCAAGCCCCAAGTTTTACCACCCACGCCACCAAAGCCGATGATACGGCGGTAATTTTTTATACTTCGGGCACAACTGGCCAACCCAAAGGCGCTGAATTAACCCACGCCAATATGTTTTTCAACGCCATGGTTGCCCGCGATTTGGCCTGGCCAATTCTTGATAACAGCCTCGATGGCTCAAATGTGGTGCTGATTACCCTGCCATTATTCCACTCAACGGGCCAAACAGCTCAGATGAACGCCAATATTTTTGCTGGTGCAACCCTGACCTTGCTGCCCCGTTTCGAGCCAGCCGCTGTTTTGGCCGTCATGGAGCGCGATAAAGTCAACCTTTGGACAGGCGTGCCAACCATGTTCTGGGCACTCTTGCAATACATCGCTGCCAATAAGATCGATCCCACGCCGATTGCTGCCAACTTGCGCCTAACCTCATCTGGTGGTGCGCCCATGCCGGTCGAAGTAATGCGCCAATTTGAAGAAACCTTTGGCGTGCGGGTGCTCGAAGGCTATGGGCTTTCGGAATGTTCACCGATTGCCACCTTCAATCATATCGATCTGCCCTCAAAGCCAGGAACGGTTGGTCAACCAGTTTGGGGCGTAGAAGTTTGCTGTGTTGATGATGCTGGTAATCCTGTGCCAGCTGGCGAAAAGGGCGAGATTCTGATTCGTGGCCATAATGTGATGAAGGGCTACTACAAGCGCCCCGATGCCACCGCCGCCGCGCTGCAAGATGGCTGGCTCCACACTGGCGACGTTGGGGTGATCGATGAAGAGGGTTATCTAGCAATCGTTGATCGCAAAAAAGATATGATTTTGCGTGGTGGCTACAACGTCTATCCACGTGAGCTAGAAGAAGTGCTGATGACCCACCCAGCAGTTTCGTTGGTCGCAGTCTTGGGTGTGCCCGACGAAAAACTGGGCGAAGAAGTCAAGGCTTTTATCGTCAAAAAACCAGGAGCCGAAGCAACCGAGGAAGAAGTAGTGGCATGGTGTCGCGATCAATTCGCCGCCTACAAATACCCACGCCTCGTCGAATTCCGCGATCAATTGCCAATTAGCGCCACTGGCAAGATTCTCAAACGCGAATTACGCTAAGCCCAAGTGAGAGATGAGAGCGGAGGGGCAGAAGAACATAGATGTAATGGTTTATCGCATTAACAACGGCCAGCATGCCCTCACCCCCTGCCCCCTCTCCTTCAAGGGTAGGTTTTAAGATCCCTCACCCCCGACCCCTCTCCCACTGCGGCGGAGAGGGGAGTTCCAATGATCATGATCAAGGGTTTCCCCCTCGCCTCGCTCGGCGGGAGAGGGGGCTAGGGGGTGAGGGAACGAAAACTGGTTGCAAACCGAATAAACCATGAGCATTTATAGCTGATGGCTATAGGCTATAGGCGATGGAGAATTGTTCCGATAGCCCATCGCCTATAGCCTTTTCTTCGTGTCCTTCGTAGATCTGACCCCTGAATCCTAGACCCTGAACCCTAACCCGTATTTTTCAAGCCTGCGGCAATCCCGTTGATACTTAACAAAATTGCATCTTCAAGATCGCTATGCTCAAGTCCATCGGGATCGGTGCGCAAACGCCGGAGCAATTCGATTTGTACGAAACTTAATGGGTCAACATACGGGTTGCGCTGCTTAATTGAGTGCTGCAAAATTGGGCTAGTATCCAGCAGCTCATTAATTTGCGCCACCTCGCAAATCCATTTAACGGTGCGGGTGTATTCAGCTTTGATCAGGCCAAAGATTTCGTTGGCTAAGGCTTGGTCGGGCACAAGCAGGGCATATTGCGCCGCAATATCCATATCAGCCTTGGATAAAATCATTTGGGCATTATCCAGCATGGTGCGGAAAAATGGCCAATCGTTGTACATTCCCTGCAAGGTGGTCAAGCCATTGGCATCAGCTTGGATTAAATGCTCCAAGGCACTGCCCAAGCCATACCAACCTGGCAAGGTATGCCGACTTTGCATCCAACTAAAAACCCAGGGAATCGCTCGCAAATCTTCGATCCGGTCACTGGCTTTGCGGCTGGCTGGGCGTGAGCCAATGTTCAAGCGGCTAATTTCGGTAATCGGCGTAGCATTGCGGAAGTATTCCAAGAAGTGCGGATGATCGTAGACCAAGCCGCGATAGACTTTACGCGAAACCTTGGCCAAACTACTCATCGCGTCGTGCCATTCTTGGCTGATATGCGCGATGCTCACGCCTAACGATGAGCGCAATACTGCGTTGATAATTTGCTCTTGATGGCGATAGGCCGTTTCTGGCTCGGCATAACGATCGCTAATCACTTCGCCTTGTTCAGTGATTTTGATCCGCCCACCGACTGTGCCTGGTGGTTGACCCAAAATCGCACGGTTGGCAGGCCCGCCACCACGGCCAACCGCCCCACCACGGCCATGGAACAGCCGCATGGCCACTCGATGTCGGAAACAGGTTTCGGCCAAGGCCACTTGAGCGAGATAGAGCGCCCAGTGCGCATCGGCAAAACCACCATCTTTGTTGGAATCGCTGTAGCCCAACATAATTTCTTGCACATCGTTGCGCAACACCAAATGTTGGCGATAGGCTTCGCTCGAAAGCAGCGTGTGCATTATCTCCGGCGCGGCGATGAGGTCGGCTCCGGTTTCAAATAATGGCACAATATTCAGCCAACTATGCTCACCTGGCTGATAAATGCCCGCCTCGCGAGCCAGCAACAGCACCGCCAAAATATCGCTTGGGCCTTCGGTCATCGAAATGATGTAAGTTTCGATGGCCTCAGCATTTAAATCGGAAAGCACTGCGCGAATTGTGCGGAAGGTTTCGATAATCTCAACGGTTTCGGGGCTGTAGTAGAGATGAGTTGGAATCAACGGACGATTATTGGCTAGCTCGCGTTCCAATACAGCCGTGCGTTCGGCTTGGCTCAGGCTGGCGTAATCGTCGCAGATGCCTGCATATTCAAAAATTTCGCTCAGGGCGTTGGTGTGGCGGCTGCTGTGTTGGCGAATATCGAGGGTGGCGGTGTGCAAACCAAAGACTTTGGCCGAGCATTGGATATCGCGCAAAAAGCCATCGGCGACTGAGGCCGCGCCATTGGTGCGCAAGCTATATTCCATGGTTGCTAAATCGGCGAGATATTGGTTGGCATTGGCATACCAGGTGCCTTCAGCTGGGCGATGGCCGCCGCGTGCCCAATCTGGCTCGTAGCGCTCAACATAGGCCAAGGTGGCATGCAATTTGGCGTGAATGTAGGAGCATTTTTGGCGATATGGCTCATGCGGATTGCGCCGCTCCAGCACTTGGGCCAATTCGGGGAACAACGGCGCATCATGGATTAGCGATTGGGCTAATTCTTCGCTAATTGGTACTTGGCGCGACGATTGGCTTAAACGATGACTCAAGCGCTCAACTGAATGAATATGCTCACGCAACGAACGGCCCATCAACAGTTTAAGCGTTTCAACCGTGACCGAGGGAATTACAAAGGGATTGCCATCGCGATCGCCGCCAACCCATGAGCCAAAGCGCAGGAAGGCTGGCACACGCCATTCGTGCTCAGGGTAAATTTGGCGCAACGAGGCCTCGGTATCACGGTAGAGTTGCGGAATCATATCGAACAGCGATTCTTCGAAGTAATAGAGATTATTCTTCACTTCGTCGATCACGGTTGGCTTGATAATCCGCACCTCATCGCTTTGCCAGAGCGAGATCACTTCCTCACGAATTGATTCGAGCAAGCGTTCGCGCTGGCGTTGAAAGGTCGTATCGGCGGTTAATTGCCGCGCCGCCCCTGCAATGCGATGGTGCTTTTTGAGCGTCGTTCGGCGTTTGGCCTCGGTCGGGTGGGCAGTAAAAACTGGCCGAATCTCGGCATGATCAAGCAAATCTTGCACTTGCTGGGCGGTAATGCCACGATCACGCAACTCTTGCAATGCCAATTCGACCGATTCAGAGCGTGGTGCATCGCCATTTTGGCGGTCGCGTTCGGCCAGCACTCGTAGGCGCTCAACGCTTTCGGCCAAATTGACCAAGCCAAAATAATGAGTAAAGGCCTTAATCAGCCCCATGAGTTGGGCAACTGGCAATTGACTAATCAACTCAGTCAGGGTTTGAGTCTCTTGCAATGTTCCATCGCTTCGGCGTTGCTTGGTGCGTTGGCGCACATCTTCTTCAAGCTCAAACGCTGACACCCCATCTTGGGCCACAATCACATCGCCAAGCACATTCCCGAGGGAATGGATCAGCATTGAAAGCGGCGTGCGGTCGGTTTCAGGTGTATACATCGCCACACTCCAAACCATAAGCGGCACGCTGGCCGCAGCCTAATCACAATAGCGACGCACCACACGCATCAAATCGTCGATCGCGATTGGCTTTTCGAGATAGCCAACCGTGTATGGGAGCGGCGCTGGTTCGTCGTATAAATAGGTTGAAATAATCACAACTGGAATCGCGCTGAGCCGTGGCTCGGCTTGCAATGCCTCAAGAAATTCTTCCGACGACATATAGGGCAAGACCCGATCAAGCAAAATCAGACGCGGCGGTTGGCTGGACTGGAGGTATTTTAACCCATCCACGGCAGTTGTGTAGGTTGCAACCTGATAGCCATCGTCGCGGATGATATGCGCAAGCATATCGCGCACGGTCGCGCTATCTTCAATAATCACAATTTGTGCGCTTTGCGGCGTTGATTTAAACATACTGGCGCTCCTTGCTCATCCTACACGAGTTCTTTAGCAACTCATGGTCTTGTGGTTAAAGAATCGTGAATAATTACGATATGATGTAGTAGTACAATAATGACTATACGATAGCATATTGCGGCGAGTCGTTGGTTGGCATAAACCCCCCATCCACAATTAGCAGTATTGGCCTGTTATGGTCATCGGCGATAGTAGGCCAAGCAGAGGGGATTAAGGTACTTTAACCATTTCCCCCCAAAGTCGTGCTTGCATGGGGTGATTTTTGCCCCCTATAATTAACCTAGATGATTTTGAGAATTTAGCAACGCTTGCTGCAAGCGCAGCAAACGAAGGGATGTGAGGCATGCGATTTTTACTCGATGCGCGTTCGTATGACGAAATGAAAGCCCGCAATGATCATACACCCGACTGCTACGTGCGACCGGGCGAATATTTGCATCATATGTATGTCGATGGGATTAAGTATGCCGTCGCCCGTGCCTTGTATGATTGCTTGAAGGAAGCGCGTGAGAAGAATGATTATGAGGCGACGCGCCACTTAAATATGCACAAACAACAGCTTGATGCGCTGGTGGCTGAGGCCCAAGCCAGTGGCAAATTGAGCGGTGCGCGGGTACTTGGGGGGGATGTGCCGAACGATGACGGGTCAGCCCCATCGGGGAATAGCTATCACCCCCAAGTACCAACCACGATTGAAGAAACTGGCCTGAATCGAACCCAAATTCAGGACCAATTGCTACGGGTAATTTATAACCGTTCGCGGGTCACTGGCATGGAGCTAGCCCAAGAAGTACGCTTGTTCTATAGCGTGGTCGATCCGGTGATCACCCAAATGCGCAACTCGGAATATATCGATATTGCTGGGCAACGTGGCTTTGGCGATACCAATTACGAATATATTTTGACTCCGCGTGGCTCGCAAGCTGCCGAAGATGCCATGAAGAAAAGCAACTATAGCGGGCCAGCTCCAGTTCCTTTTGCTCAATTTCTCGAATCGGTCAAGGCTCAAACGATCAAAAATATGGTGATCACACGGCGCAATATTCGCAAAGCCTTTAGCGATTTGATTATCACCGACCAAGTGCTGAACGAAGTTGGGCCAGCGGTCAACTCGGGCGCGTCGATCTTCTTGTTTGGCTACCCTGGCAATGGCAAAACCAGTATCGCCGAACGCATCACCCGCCTGATGGGTGATGATATTTTCGTGCCGTATGCGGTAGATGCCGATGGCCAAATTATCAAAGTTTACGATAGCATTGTGCATACGTTGGTCGATAAAGAGGCCAATATCGGAACTTCGGCCTATGATCTGCGCTGGGCTAAAATCAAACGGCCTGTGGTGGTGGTCGGGGGCGAACTAACGCTTGAAGCGCTCGATTTGACGTTCAACGAAGCAGGCCGTTTTTATGAAGCACCCTTCCAGATGAAAGCCAACGGCGGGATTTTCTTGATCGACGACTTTGGTCGCCAACAATGTCGCCCGATGGACTTGCTGAACCGCTGGATTGTGCCGCTCGAAAAGCGCTACGATTATTTGACCACGATTACTGGCCAAAAAATCGAAGTTCCATTCGATCAATTGCTGATTTTTTCGACCAACCTCGACCCTAGCCAAGTGGCTGACGAAGCCTTCTTGCGCCGGATCAAATTCAAAATTGAGGTGCGCGACCCCGATGAATCGCAATGGCGACAAATTTGGTCGTTGGTTTGTAAAGGCCGCAAAATTAACCTCGACCCCAAGGGCTTAGATTATTTGGTGGAAAAATGGTACAAGCCCGATGATCGGCCTTTCCGTATGTGCCAACCGCGCGATATTCTCGATCAGATGATCAGCATCGCCAAATATAATATGGAACAAGTCACCTTTAATCCCGATTTGATTGATGCAGCGTGTGGCACGTACTTTGTCAGCAAAGAAGCCAAAAACTTCGGTGCCAAAGTTCGCCTCGATTAATCAGTTTCGTCAGATCATTATTGAACAGCCTGTTGTATTCACAGGCTGTTTTTATTTAATCAACCTAACATAATAAATTAAATAGAGCTAGCTATTTTATTAATAATTGGCGTAATAAAATTTAGCGGTTTTAATAAAATCATTGACAGACTTTCTATACTAATTACGAGGCAAGGTAGTAGTCATAGTTGATATGTTATAGTCCAACTACACCTGGCTAGGAATAGCTAGTGGCATGCAGATGCCTATTGGAGTTCAGCAATGGCGCGGAAACGGATCGTCGGAAACAGAATCGGATTTTATTTAATCTTAATTGGTATCCTGCTCAATTTGGGCACAGTCAAAGCCCAACAGCCCCAATCTCAGCCAAAGCGGCTGCTCAGCTCAGCGACAGACAGGGCTTTTGAACCAACAACCATCCAATCCTCGCCCTTAACCTTAACCAACAGCAGCGTGATTAGTGGCACCTGGGATACGAGCTTTGGCAATAGTTTAGCGACCGCTGGCACGATCACCAAGTTGCATCTTGATGCCAATAATCGTTTGTATGTCGCTGGTAAATTCAATTACCTCAATGGGCAATTGTTTAATGGGCTAGCCGCATGGAATGGTACAACTTGGCAAGGCTATGGCTTGCAAGCCAATGATGTGGATACGATCAATGCCCTCGATAGCTACCAAAACCAATTGGTGGTGGCTGGGCGTTTTCGCCAATTGGCGAACCAAACCACGAATGGCCTTGCCCGTTGGGATGGTAGCCAATTTCAAGCCTTTGGCACTGGCGTTAGTGGCATCAACGATTCATATCGCAACAATATTATTTCGCAGGTCTATGATATTGAAGTCCTGAGTGATACGCTGTATCTCGGTGGCAACTTTGATACATTTAATGGCCTCGATGCCCACGGCACAGCCTACTGGCGACCGACCGGCTTTGGCGAGTTTGGCGATTTTAATGGCGTAATCAGCGATCTCGATGCAATTCCCAATACGCTTTTTGCTGGTGGCAGTGTAAGCCGCGTCAATCAAACCTCAATTCAAGGTTTAGGCTTATGGAATGGCACAACCTGGCAAAACTCCAGCTTGCCAGGCTCAAATGCCGCCCGTGATCAAATAGGGCGAATTGGGACGACGCTCTATACCTGGGCCAATAACTATGATCCGCGACAAACCATGATGTATCGCTGGAATGCTAATCAGTGGCAAGCGTTTGGCAGCTGGATCGATGAATTTGTGCTTGGTGTGGCGCAAAGCAACGATTTATATGCCTATACTATCAGCGATCTATGGCGCTTAGTTGGCAACCAATGGCAATTGGTCAATCTGCCAATGACGATCAACTCTATTAATACAGTTGTTGGCAATGACAATGGGTTGTATCTCGCTGGTAATTTTGAAGTTGATGGCAACGCCGTGCAATTGGTGCATTGGAATGGTACAACGCTCACGCCACTTGCCAGCACCAGCGTTTATCCACGGCTTGATGAAATAACCGGCGTTCAAGGTCTGCCAATTATCAAACCAAATTGGCCGAATGTGCTCAAGCAGTGGGATGGTCAAACCTGGCAAACAAGCTACGCATTACAGGGGATGGCTAGCCTTTTCGCCACCAGTGATGATCGTGCCTATTTGGCTTACCCTTATCCATATCAAACCGCTGGTTCATTGAGCAGTTCGCTGTGGCAATTTGATTCGACTGGCGCGTTGACTGCTCCCTTGCAATTGATTGGTCAGGCAACCACCTGGACGCTTTCAGGAACCGAGCTTTTGGCTAATGGCATAACGATGATTAACAGCCAACCAATCAGTGGGGCCGTGGCGCTGAATGGCACTGAATGGCGTGAATTAGGGCTAAACACCAATTTTCGCAAGATCTATTATGCCAATAATCGTATCTATGCGCTGATGATCACCCAAAACCATGATTGGTGGGAGATTGATATTGACACTTGGAATGGCACTGCTTGGGTTGATTTTACTGGGTTGTTTGTACAAAGCAATGGCTCGATTCCACAATTTGTAACCTGGCGCAATCAGCTGTATTTTACCAACGGCAATCAGTTGCATCGGCTCGAAAATACTGGCAATAGCATGGTATTTGAGTTTGATGGTGCGCCATTGCAACTTGCCAACATCAACGATCGCTATTTATATGTTGGCGGGGCATTTAGCAAAGTCGGTGAGCAACAGCTTGGTAGCATTGTGCGCTGGAATGGCAATAGCTGGCAAGCTCCAAGCCAAACGCCCAACGGCACAGTTGAACACATGGCAATTACCGAAAACTATCTCTATTTGAGTGGTAATTTTACCCATATTGGCGCAAACCCAAGTTTAGGTGTGGCCAGCTTTCAGCTTGCCGCTGAACCTGAACCACTACCCTATCAATTGTTCATTCCCCAAGTTGTCAAATAATTTTAGTTAGCGACCCACGCTGCTTGGTAACTCAAGTAGCGTGGGTGCTGTTTGGTCTAAGCTTGGTTAAGTTGCTGGCGAATCTGGGCTAAATACTTGGTTAGCCAATCATGTTCAGCCTGAATCATGGTTTCGGTATAGTCAAATAAGCCTTGAATATGCCAAGATTGAGTTTGTTCTTCGGCACGACGTTGTTGCACCCGCCCGATTTGCGCCCGTAACTCCTCACAATATTGCTCCAAAGCCACCACAACCTCGCTTAGCTCAAGCAAGGGTAAATTGGCCATACCCAATAGCAAGGCCGAATAGCGTTGTTGTGGCACACTCAGCATTGTGCGTAGGCTCTCTTGCAAAGCAACCCGCCCACTTGGTAGAATGTTGTAGACCATACGTGATGGTCGCCCATCGCCCTGAGATGTTTCGCCCGCGACCAATTGCGCTTGCTCAAGCTTTTTGAGCAAATAATAGATCGACGAAAAAGCAATTTCCGTCCACGAGCGCATCCCCCGCGCCTGAATAATTTGTTCGAGCTCATAGCCATAGCGTGGCTGCTCTGCCAACAAGCTTAAAATCGCCGCCTCAGCCTGAGTCAACTTTTTCATAGCACGTATATCCTAGTAGTAGAATAGTGTCTATCTAGATTATTGAACAATCGGCGGTTTGTCAAGGTGATTTCAGGGGGGAAGCGTTGGAATGATGAGGGATGAAGGCTATCGGCTATCGGAAGTTTTGTAGGATTATAAACAACAGCCTATAGCTGTAATGGTTCATAGATTAACAACCGCCAGCGTTCCCTCACCCCCTACCCCCTCTCCCGCATGCGAGGCGAGGGGGGAACCGCGCCAGGGGTGTTCCCCTCGCCCGCCGCCGTGGGAGAGGGGCCGGGGGTGAGGGAATGAACCATGGTTGCCAATCGAATGAGCCATTACAGCTAGCCTTCATCCTTCGTATTTGCCTTATTTAGCGCCGCACTCCGCTGATACTTCCCGACCAAAACCATTGCTGCACATCGTCGATGCCGAGGCTATGCTGTTGCAGTGCACGGTTGAGGCTCGCTTGACGCTCGGCAGGCAGATTGTCCAACCACATTTCCTCTTTATCAATGCGCAAGCGGCTTAAGCCACATTCACGCAGCAAATCGGTCAAATTGCGCTCGCTATAAAAGCGAATGGAATGGGCAATCCATTGTTGAACAACTTGCTCAACAAATGAGCGACCAGGTTCTTCTTCGGGTAGCAAAACGCTGCGTAAGAGCAATTGACCATCGAGCGCCAGCGCATCAGCCAAATATTCCACGAAGGCATGTTCATCGGGCATAAATTGAATAACTTGGGTTGCGACGATAATGTCAACGCCGCTACGCGGCAACTCAAACTCACGCCAATCGGCAGCTCCAAACTGGATTGTGTTGATGCCTGCTTGGGCGGCGGCTTGGCGGGCTTTGACAATTTGCTCAGGTGATAGATCAATCGCGATAATTTCGGCATCGGGCCAAGCTTGGGCCATGGCAATTGCTACCTGTCCTTGGCCACAACCAACGTCAAAGATCCGAGGCTTGGCGGCAATCGGCTGGTTTTGAAGCAAATGTAATACATCAACGGGCCGCACAAAACTCGTGCCAACCGGAATAGTGGCATAATGGCGAATAAGATCCGATTCATGCATTGGCTTTGCTCCTTCTAATGCTTAAGGGCGATGCGCAACGAACCCTCATCATATATCGTAGTATCACCTAGAATTATCACAAGAAGATGATCAATGCAATGCTGATTTGCAATAATCGGCTAGCTAGGTGTGTGTGGAGCGACAATCTATGACCGCAATTCAGGTTGAGAACCTCGTAAAAATCTATGGCTCATTGCGAGCTGTCGATGGCATTAGCTTTGAAGTAGCTAAAGGCGAGGTCTTTGGGATGCTTGGGCCAAACGGGGCCGGCAAAAGTACAACCACCGAAATGATCGAGGGCTTACGCAAGCCCGACGCTGGCAACATTCATGTTTTGGGTCACGATGTGTTGAAGAATATCGAGCCAATCAAGCAACGGATTGGGATTCAGCTGCAAACAACATCGTTATTTCAAAAATTAACCACCCGCGAACTGGTTAAATTATTTGCCTCGTTTTTTAAAAATACCCTGCCGATTGATGAAGTGATAGGCTTGGTTAACTTAGAAGAAAAGGTTAACACGGCCTCGAAAGATCTTTCGGGTGGCCAACGCCAACGCCTTGCAGTGGCAATCGCCCTAATCAACGACCCCGATATTATCTTCCTCGATGAGCCAACGACGGGGCTTGACCCACAGGCGCGTCGCTCGATGTGGGACGTTGTGTCCAATTTGCAAAAACGCGGCAAAACGGTCTTTTTGACTACCCACTATATGGAAGAAGCTGAGCGTTTATGCGATCGGGTGGCCGTGGTTGATCATGGCAAAATTATCGCCTTAGGCAAACCACAAACCCTAATTCACGATAACTTCCATGAAACGGCGCTCGAATTTTCCGATGATGAGCGTTTGCCTGAACAATTGTTGACTAGCCTTCCAGCAGTTGAGCGGGTGCAAAATGAAGATGGCATCACCACGCTTTATTCAACTGGGGTTGCCCGCACCACCAATGCCTTGATGGCGTTGGTTGAGCAGCAACAAACCGAGCTGCGCGGTTTTACGATTCGGGCGGCAACTTTGGAAGATGTGTTTTTGAAATTGACTGGTCGGCGGATTCGCGACTAAGTGTGGGAGCAACCAAATAATGTTTGTGCAACTCTATCTATCGCAATGGCGCGAATTTTCCCGCGACCGAATGGCACTGTTTTTTACGATTCTGTTTCCGCTGATTTTTATCAGCATTTTCGGCTTGCTCTATAGCGGCGGTAGCAAATTCGACGAGAAAGTCGGGATTGTGTTGGAAGATCAAGGCCCAATCGGCCCACAAATCGCTAGCGCGATTGAAGGCTTAACCAAAACTCCCGATGGCCAAGATCCTGATGAAAATGTCTTTTCGGACATGAAGTTTAGCCGTGGCACGGCCAACGAGCTTGAGGCTCAATTGCAAAATGGCGATTTGCAAGCCTTAGTGATTATTCCGGCTGGTCTGAGCGATAGTATTACCAGTGGTCAGTCAGCTAGCGTTACCGTCAAAGTGGATCAGACCAGTCAAGTCTTTGCCCCCTTCTTCCAAGGCGTGGTTGATAACATCATCGCATCGGTTGATCAAAATATTACTCAATCCAAGCCAATGCTGACAATGCAAGTTCAATCGGTGCTTTCGAGCCAAATCCGTGGCATCGACCTCTTGATTCCTGGGATTTTGGCGATGTCGATTATGCAGCTTGGCTTGTTTGCCACGGCTCAACCGATGATTGCCATGCGTACTCAAGGGGTGTTGAAACGCTTCAATGCAACCCCCTTGCCGCGTTGGATGCTCTTGATAAGCTATGTAGCGATGCGTTTAACCATTGGTTTGTTGCAAACCATCATTATCATCGCAGTCGGCAAGCTGATGTTTGATGTGGCAATTTTGGGCAATATCTTTGTGTTGATTGGTTGGCTCTTGCTGAGCATTTTGATGTTTATTGCCATTGGCTTCTTTGTGGCTGCAATTGCCAAAACCGAAGAAAGCGGCAATGCCATCACCCAGTTAATCAACTTCCCAATGTTGTTTCTCTCAGGGGTGTTCTTCCCCGTGACGGGCTTGCCCGATTGGTTGCAAGTAGTGGTTAAGGCCTTCCCCTTGACCTATACGGTTGATGCCTTGAAGCAGGTGATGATCAACGCGCCGCCAATTAGTACGCCACTGGTTAATTTGCTCGTTCAAGCAGCGTGGCTGATTGTGATGACCGTACTCTCAATCCGCTTCTTCAAGTGGGAAGCCCGCTAAGAAAATCAAAAGGCAGAAGTCAAAAAGCAAAAGTAGTATTGCTTCGCTTTTTGGCTTCTGCTTTTTTGCCCTTTGATTTTTGATGTTTGCCTTGCTAAAACAGGCCTCGCGCTGGTTGCAGCACTTGCTCGCCGAGGTGAATAAAAATCGAACGACTACGCCAGGTTTGATAATTAATTTCACGCGATTGCGCTCGATCATTCAAAAACATGGCTTCCATTTGGCGGGCAAAAGCTGGATGCTTGATCGTGGCGTTGATTTCGTAATTCGCGGCCAAACTGCGGGTATCTAAATTAGCGCTACCCACGGTTGACCACAACCCATCAACGGTCATGGTTTTGGCGTGAATCATGGTGCCACGATAGAGCAGCACCCGTGCGCCATGCTCCATTAATTCTCCCAATAAACCGCGACAAATCCAATCGACTACGATATTATCGGAGATTTCGGGCACCATAATTTGAATATCGACCCCGCGTTTGGCTGCATCAATCAGCGTTGCTCGAATCAGCGGGTCGGGCAAGAAATAGGCATTTGAAATGTAAATATAGTGTTTGGCATCATTAATTGCATCAAGATAGGTTTGGCGAATCGGCAGTTGATATTCAATTGGGTCGTTGGCACAAATTCCCACTTGTTGATCGCTAGTAGTTGCGTAACTTAAATTGATTTTATGTTTTTTATTGTATTTATTCCACAGAGCGATAAATTCTTCGGCAATATTGGCTGCGATTGGGCCTTCAATTTTTAAATGAGTATCACGCCAAGTTCGGGCATAGTTGCGGCCAATATTCATGCCGCCTAAATAGCCAATTTTGCCATCGATCACCAAAATTTTGCGATGGGTGCGAATCCACATGTTCGTATCGAAAAATGAGCGAATTGATTTGAGGCGGCCAAATTCAAAGACCCGAATATTGCGGCGCTTGCCAAATAACTTAAAGCGTTCGGGCACATGCAACGTGCCAATGCCATCGAAGGTTACATAAATTTTCACACCTTCGCGGGCTTTGCGAATTAATGCCCGTTTGAAGGCTAGCCCAACCTCATCACGCTCGAAAATATAGCTTTCGAGCAAAATCGATTCTTTGGCTAGGGAAATATCAAACAGCATTTGGCGAAAGACTGAGCCACCATCATCAAATAATTGCACGCTATGCTCGCCCAAATCGATTGGCGGCAAATCAAGCTGGGGAAAGCTATTTTCGACGCTGCGATTGCGCAACTTAGCGTAAGCCATCAGCGCACCCATCAAGCCCAATTGAGCCAGAATGCTGGCCAGCAGCAAACGTGGCAGCGAAAGCACCCACTCAGTCAGAAACCATAACCCAGCTTTGAGCCAACGCATAGCGATCCTTTCGCAGCTTTAGCCTCAAATTGCCGAGGCCAAGCTTGCTTGTCGCAATTCCAATGCCACCACTATAGCACGGCCACGCTTAAACAACACTGGTGATTAAGTTCCCTCACCCCCAGCCCCTCTCCCACTAAATGCGGGCGAGGGGAGCCACCAAATGTTTCTACGGCGATCCATGTCAAAACCACCAAATTAAAAAGCCCCTCGCCCGCGCTACGGGCGAGGGGTTGGGGTGAGGGAATATTTAGTATGCGCCACGACCAAATAGCACCGCTGGAATCGTCATGATCATAATCCGCAGATCAAGCCAGAGCGACCAGTGCTCGGTGTAGTAAATATCCAAGCGCACCATATCATCGAAGGTGGTGTTGGAGCGGCCTGAGGCTTGCCATAAACCAGTCAAACCTGGGGTCACTTCCAAACGGCGATAGTGCCATTCTTGATATTGGGCTACTTCGTCGGGCACTTGCGGGCGTGGGCCAACCAGGCTCATTTCGCCGCGTAGCACATTGTAGAGTTGGGGCAGTTCATCGATGCTCAGTTTGCGTAAAATCCGGCCTAAGCGGGTGACTCGTGGGTCGTCTTTGATTTTGAACAGTGCTCCCTCGGCCTCATTTTGATCCATCAGGCTCTTTTTGAGCGCCTCGGCATTGGGCACCATCGTGCGTAATTTGTAGACCATAAATGTTTGGCCATGCTTGCCGATGCGTGGTTGGCGAAACACTACCGGCGCTTGTGGATCAGAAAGTTTGATCATCAAGGCGGCCAAGCCCCAAATTGTGGCCCAAATCGGCGCAGTCAGGCCAATCATCAGCAAATCGGTGCTGCGTTTGAACACATAATTCCAGCCGCGAATCACATTCTTTTTCAAGCGCAACAGGGGAATCGTGCTCAAGCGCTGAATGCTGACGCGATCGAAGCTGAGTTCATATAAATCGGGGGCGACGCGAAATTCAATGTTGAACTTACGGCAAATTGCCACAACTTCGGGTAGGCTGGTGTGCGCCCAAAATGGCAAGGCAATAATCACTTGATCGACATGGCGCTGACGCATAATCTGCTCGAATTGGCTGAGCGTGCCAAGCCAGCGAAATTGCTCACCTGGTGCGGCTACATCGTCGCGATCATCAGGCGGTCCTTCGACATAACCCAACAAATGATGGCCATGATCGAGCGTATACTGCAATTCTTCCATCACCTGTTTGGCTAGGCCACGATTGCCAACCACCACGACTTGCTCTAAGCCAACGCCGCGTCGCCAAGCCCAACGCCTCAGCATGCGCAAACTAATCCGACCCAGCGTCAGCGCCACAATTACGCAGAACCAAACAAACACCATAATCAAGCGCGACCATAAATCGGCGCGATTGATAAACAGCCACATGACCGTGAGGGCAAGGGCAATCGTGGTGCTGGTAACGATAATACTAAATGAATCGAAGGCTGAGGCTGAACGGGGCAGGCGATAAAACCCGCGCCAGTGCAACGTGCTAATCAGCGTCAGCATAAACACCAACATCATCGGGTAGAAGGCCGAGAGTTGGCGATATGAAGCTGGGTCGTAAATATCGCGGCCTAAGCGGACATCGTAACGCAGCCAGTGCGCTACGGCAAAGGCTAGCAAAATCAAACATCCATCGAGCAAGGTCAGAGCCAGCCGCGATGTGGTTTGACGCACATCGCGCTGCGAAAAAATCGGTTGGCTGGTAGACCAATCGCTCATCATCCAATCGACTCGTCTTGCCATAACAACTCAGCTTTTTCAATCCGCACAGGATCGCCATGGCGCACACCAGCAGCAAACAACGCTGCTGAAACGCCCATCGCTTCCAACACTCGTTGGAGTCGTTCGAGCGATTCGCTTTGGGCAAAGTTCGTCATTGAAACAAGCCGTTCAATTTTCTCGCCATGGACACGTAACACACCATCTTCCTCAGTTTCGAGCCAGAAATCATTCGGGTCGATATTGCTGAAGCGGAAGGTCAGAATTTCCTCACTGTACGGCAGGCGGGTAATCCGTTCGGGCATTTCACGTAGAATATCAACAATCCGGCGTTGCAACGGTTGCAGGCCTTGGTTGGTTGCTGCCGAAATTGGAAAGATATTTTCCGGATCAATGCCCCAAGCGATAATTTGCGGACGCATCAATTCGTCAAAAGCCTCGGCATCGGGAATATCGGTTTTGTTCAAGGCGACCAGTTGCGGGCGTTGCGCCAATTCGCTGGAGTAAGCCTTGAGTTCAGCGTTGATCGTCAAGAAATCTTCAAAGGGATCGCGGCCTTCAGTGCCAGCAGCATCGAGCACATGCACCAAAATGCGAGTGCGCTCGATATGGCGCAAGAAATCGTGACCTAGCCCAACCCCACGGCTGGCTCCTTCGATCAAACCTGGAATATCGGCTACCACAAAGGTAAAATCGTTGAATTCGGCTACGCCTAAATTGGGCGAAAGTGTGGTAAATGGATAATTAGCAATTTTCGGACGCGCAGCGCTGACCATCGAGAGCAAGGTCGATTTGCCTGCGTTGGGGAAGCCGACCAAGCCAACATCAGCAATGACTTTTAATTCAAGTTGTAGTTCACGCTCTTCGCCAGGCTGGCCAAGCTCGGCAATCCGTGGCACTTGATTCGAGGCAGTGGCAAAGTGGGTATTGCCCAAGCCGCCCTTGCCGCCCCGCGCTACCAACAATTTTTGGCCAGGAAACAGCAAATCGACAGTTTGAACTTCGCCTTCGATTTCGGCACTCACAATCGTACCAGGTGGCACACGAATAAACGTATCTTCGCCTGTACGGCCACGTTTGCGCTGCCGACCAGCGTTCAAGCCCTTATCGGCTTCAAAATGAGTTTCAAAACGAAAAGGCAATAGCGTATTTAAATGGGGGCTTACCTCAAGATAGACACTCCCGCCACGGCCACCATCGCCACCATCGGGGCCGCCACGCGGAACATATTTTTCTCGGCGGAAGGTGGCCATACCATCGCCACCATCACCAGCTTTGACTGTAATCAGCGCACGATCTATAAAATCAGACATAAAAAGTCACCCGCTTCGTGTGGTTAATTATTCAATTGTGATTGTAACGCAGGATACATGAAGAATCGCATGCTGTCCAATGCGTTTAGACACAAAAACGACGCTCTCGCGAGCGCCGAATAGCTATAACTATACCATAATTTGGCCTAACCTGGGGTGATTTCTTCGGCTGGTTCAATGCCCAACTCATCTGCGCCGTCGCTAGCATCAGAATCTGACTGTGGGCCACCGACTGGCACAACTTGATCTTCGGTTGCGCCATGGCTACCATCAACCTCGTTTTCATCTGGCCGAATCGTCTTATCTTCAGCGGTGGTTTGGGCTTGTGGGTCGGTCATCGTAGCAACTCCAAACTAAACAAAAGAATATCTACCCAAGCTCTATGCAAGCCCTATGCCATGAATGTTGGAAGGATGAATTATGAATTATGAGGGATGAAGCTATACGATTCGTGGAATTTGTAGCCAAAAACCTAAACTTAGTGTTCTTCGTGTCCTTCGTGGTTAACATCCTCTACGGCAGCTATTTGCATATTTCGGGCATCTGGTCTACGCTTGCAGCCTTGACATGCATTTTAGTGATCAACGATCAGCGATGATCTTGCGAATATGATGAAACGATACACGCTGCATACCTGCATCATTTTGGCGGTTGCTTTGGGCCTGCGCCTCGCCACATGGTGGCTTTTGCCCTATAACGATTGGATTAGTGACGAAGGCGAATATTGGGGTGCTGCTATCTGGCTAGCGCAAGGCCGCGAATTTCAGTTTTTCGATAGCTGGATCTGGACACGCCCGCCGCTGTATATTAGTTTTTTGGCGGCGCATATCAAGCTTTTTGGCAATAGCGCGTTGTGGGCTCCCCGCCTGAGCCAAGCCTTGATCAGCGTTTTGAGCGTTTGGCTAACCATGCGGATTGCCAAGCGGCTCACTCCAACTGAACACCAAGCACGGGTTAGCTTAATTGCTGGCTGGCTGATGGCGCTGGGCTATTCATTTGCTGCATTCAGCTATTTTATGCTTTCAGAAACGTTGTTTTTGAGCATCTTCTTGGCGGCGAATTTATTGTTGTTGCGCTGGGCTAGCACCCGCCATTGGCGCGATTTGCTCTTGGCTGGGGTAGGCTTTGGCTTTGCTGCCCTGACCCGAGCGATCATTTTAACATGGCTGCCGTTGCCCGCCTTGTGGATTGCTTGGCAAATTTGGCGCACTCAGCGCCCACGCTGGCAAGCCATGATTAAACCAGTGCTTGGCTTTACGCTCAGCGTTTGTGTAATTGTCTTGCCGTGGACAGCCTTTGCAACCAATCGTTGGAGCAACGGCGATGGCTTAATTTTGGTCGATACGACTGGTGGGTATAATTTTGCCCTCGGTGCGCAAATTGCCACGCCTGATGGCCGTAATGGCACCCGCCTAGCCGAGATTTTGTGTGGTGGCAATGGCTTAGTTTGCCAAGGCTCGCAGGCAGCACGGCAAAATCAAGCGTATGCCCAAGGGTTTGAGTGGCTAGGCGAAAATCCACAGCGCTTTATCAGCAAAACGGCGCTTGAATTATTAGATATTTTACAAGTGCGCTTTGATAGCGCTGAACATTTGACCGATGGCTATGTTGATGGCCGCGTGCCAGTGCCCCATCTCTTGGGCTTGTTGCTCGACGACACGCTGTATGTAGTGCTTGTAGGCTTGGCGGTGCTTGGGTTTTGGCGCAAGCAAGCGGTTGCTGGCAAAGGCTTGGTGCTTGGTTGGTTGGGCTATAACATTATTGTTGGCTCGTTGATTTTTGCAATTGCCCGTTTTCGTCAACCGCTGATTCCCTTCGTGATCATCTATGCCGCCTTGGCAATCGTGCAGTGGTCGCAAGCTTGGGCCAGCAGCCGTCAGCAGCGTTATGCTTGGGCTAGTGCTTGCTTGTTGTGGCTGATTGTGTTGCCATCGTATCTGTATTTACCAGAATCGGTCGGGGTACGCAGCGTTTGGCAAGATGTGCGTTTGGGCTTTGCTGGCGTGCAACAAGCCAACCAATGCCAGGCAATTCGTGAGCTATTGCAAGCTGGCGATGTAGTGGCAGCTCGCCAACTGCACGACCGCATTGATGCCGAGGGTCGCAGCGAAAATACTAGCGTTAGTGGCTATACTGGGCGGCGCTGCTTGGCCTTGATCAACGGCCAATTGCTCGAAGCCGAAGCTAAACCAGAGCAAGCCTTGGCCTTCTACCAACAGGCTAATCCCAAAAATAATCCGGTGCAATCGGCCCGCATTTTGATGCTCGAAGGCAATTTGCTGCAACGCCAAGGCCAACTTAGCGCAGCAGTCGCCCGTTTTAATTTCCGCGATGTCGAAATTATTAATGATCTGGCTTGGGCGTGGGATTATTTGACCGTTGTGCCAACCACCACCATCGATCTTGGCTCTGGCTTGGATTATGGCTATGTGCGCGGATTTTATCAGAGCGAGCATAATCAACCAGATTTTCGCTGGAGCAGCCAAGCCTCGGCTTTGCGTTTACCGCAAGCGGCGACTGGTCAAGCGCAAACCCTGCGCTTACATCTGAATGGCTTTACCAACGATTGGCAACCAACCCGCATCAGCATTAGCCTCAATGGCCAATTGATCGATAGCTATCAACTCAAACCCGATTGGCACTGGCTGGAAATTGCTTTACCTGCCCAACCGCAAGGCAGCGATTTGCTGATTGAATTTACTAGTAGCACCTTTGTCAGCGGCCCCGAAGATTTAGCAACGCGGGTCAGTTCGCGAGCCTCCGACCCATTGCGCTTATTGGGCTTTCAGCTTGATCGGGTCGAAATTAAATAGGATTGTCTGTTCTATAGATTTTAATATCGATCGCAAATCGTGCTTTAGGGGGTGCAGGGGGATGAAAACCCTCCTGCGTCTCCCGCCTTGAGGTGGGACGGAAGGGTGGTGAATGCTGATTAATCACTGCTTCACCCGAAACATCTAAATTATGGTCGAATTAAAATAAAAAGCCTTGGGATGTACATCCCAAGGCGTATCAACCAGCTAGATTACTCGGTAATCCATTGATCGACTGAGCGTTCTGAGCGGATCAATTCTTCGCTGCTGAAGAACAAGGCCACTTCATGATCGCCATTTTCAGGTGAGTCTGAGGCGTGGATCAAGTTGCGCCCGATGTTCACACCAAAATCGCCACGGATTGTGCCAGGGGCAGCCTTGACGGGATTGGTTGCGCCAACGGTTGAGCGCACAATTTCGATCACATCTTTGCCTTCAACTGCAACAACCAGCACTGGGCCTGAGGTAATGTACGAAACTAAGCCAGCGAAAAATGGCTTGCCTTCGTGTACGCCATAGTGCTTGTGGGCCAACTCGCTGCTAACTTGCGACAATTTGATGCCGATAAATTTCAAGCCGCGAGCTTCCAAGCGGGTCAAAATTGGCCCAATTAAACCACGTTGAACTGCATCAGGCTTTAAGATGATCAATGACTTTTCCACAGGGAAATGCCTCCATTATGCTTCGTTAATCAAAGAAAGAATCGTTTACACGACCGTGGGCATTGTAGCATATTTAGCCAAGCGGCCATAAAAAAAGCGAGCCACCAATCAAGGTAGCTCGCAAATCAAACATCGAACAAATTTAAATCGGCACGGCCTTGCTAATATTTTTGGCAGCGCGGCGCATTTCAATCTTGACCAAACCAAGATTAACCATTCGTTGCGTTACCACCGTCAGAATCACATCACGAGCTTCGAGCAACAGAATCGAACCATCTTTGGCATCAATAATTGCATCAACCAACGTGCCAATCCCAATCCGTTTGGTCGCTTTATCAATTTCGCCGAACACTGCTGCCGACATCGCGCCCAATACTTCAGCATCTTCATCTTCGATTAAAGTGCTGGCGATAACCAAACCATCGCGGCCCACTAAGAGGCTGCCGATAACCCCTTCAACCCGAATTAAGTCCTCAACGATATGACGCATAGGGTCTAGCCTTTCTTCAGTTGCTTGGTGCGTTAACGACGTGGTTTATTTAGCACCCAGCCATACTCATCCATCGCTTCACGCCAGCGTCCTTGCTTAGAATAGGCATCACCTAAAGCACGGTGCAGCCGTTGGAGCAAGCCTGGGTCATCGTGCGACTCAATCAGATCTTGCAGATCATCAACTACTTGATCCATCAGTTGATTTTGTTTAATCAGCCGTTTGTATTCGTTTAAGGCTTGATCAACCGAGGCGGTCTGACTAATCATCCGCGCCAAGGCCATTCGCAAGCCATGGTTGTTTGGGTCGGCCTCAAGTTGTTGGTAGTATTCGCTAAAGTCTGGGCCATCGCCGCTGGCCCCACCACTGCTTGGCGTAACTGTTGGGCTAGCCACAGGTGCTACTGCTACTGGTGTTGGGGTTTGAGCCACCACGGGTGAGGTTTCAACCACTGGCGTTTCAGCCGCTGGTTTTGGTTCACGGCGTGGCGAGACGTTATACAACGGTGCGCGTGGGCGTTGTTCTTCTTCACGTGGCCGTGATGAAACTGGATACAACGGAGCACGTTTGTTATCAGCCTCTGGCTCAGCTTTTGGCGTTGGTGTAGCGCTAATTGCTGGTGGGGTTTCGACAATTGCAGGCGGCGTTGGCACGACCACAACTGGCGTAACCTCAACCACTGGCTCGGCTGGCGATTCAATTATGGCAATTTCGTCGTCGCTCAAGCCCAAATCTTCCCACGAGAATGGGGTCATTTCGGGTTCGGCTGGCGCTGCTTCGACCACTGGCTCTGGTTCTGGCTCGGCGCTTGGCAAAGCAAAATCGATGCCCATCAATTCTTCTTCGCTCAGCTTCAAGCTCCGATCATCGTCGCCTTGTTGCAATGAAGCAATTTCATCATCGCTCAAGCCCAAATCGGCTAGCGAGAATGGCGTGAGATCAGGCTCTAGCTCGCTGGCTGGCTCGGCTGCTGGAGCCTCGTTACCTTCCAATGCGGCAATTTCTTCGGCGCTCAAGCCTAGTTGATCAAAGGTGAAGGGCGACATATCAGGCTCTTCAGCTTCAATCTCAGGTTCAGGTGCGCTTGTGCCTTCCAGAGCAGCAATTTCTTCGGCGCTCAAGCCCAAATCGGTCAGCGAGAACGGAGTCATTTCTGGCTCAGCTTCGGCACTTGGTTGCTCAAACTCAAAATCATCGAATGCGAATCGAGCTGGTTCTTCTGCCGCCGCTTCGCTGGTTTCACCATTCAGCATGGCAATTTCTTCGGCACTCAAGCCCAAATCGGTCAACGAGAACGGAGTCATTTCTGGCTCAGCGTCCGTTGCGGGTTGGTCAAGCTCAAAATTATCGAAGGAGAATGGTGCTGGTTCTTCTGCCGCCGCTTCGCTCGTTTCGCCATTCAGCATCGCGATTTCTTCGGCGCTCAAGCCCAAATCGGTCAGCGAGAACGGAGTCATTTCTGGCTCGGCTTCCGCACTTGGTTGCTCAAGTTCGAAATTATCAAACGAGAATGGTGCTGGTTCTTCCGCCGCCACTTCGCTGGTTTCACCATTCAGCATTGCGATTTCTTCGGCGCTCAAGCCCAAATCGGTCAACGAGAACGGAGTCATTTCTGGCTCAGCATCCGTTGCGGGTTGGTCAAGCTCGAAATTATCGAAGGAGAATGGTGCTGGTTCTTCCGCCGCTGCTTCGCTGGTTTCGCCATTCAACATCGCGATTTCTTCAGCGCTCAAGCCCAAATCGGTCAGTGAGAACGGAGTCATTTCTGGCTCAGCATCCGTTGCGGGTTGGTCAAGCTCGAAATTATCGAAGGAGAATGGTGCTGGCTCTTCGGTCGCCGCTTCGCTGGTATCGCCATTCAACATCGCAATTTCTTCGGCGCTCAAGCCCAAATCGGTCAGCGAGAACGGAGTCATTTCTGGCTCAGCGTCCGTTGCGGGTTGCTCAAGCTCGAAATTATCGAAGAAGAATGGTGCTGGTTCTTCTGCCGCCGCTTCGCTGGTTTCGCCATTCAACATGGCGATTTCTTCAGCGCTCAAGCCCAAATCGGTCAGCGAGAACGGAGTCATTTCTGGCTCAGCATCCGTTGCGGGTTGGTCAAGCTCGAAATTATCGAAGGAGAATGGCGCTGGTTCTTCTGCCGCCGCTTCGCTGGTTTCACCATTCAACATGGCAATTTCTTCGGCGCTCAAGCCCAAATCGGTCAGCGAGAACGGAGTCATTTCTGGCTCAGCGTCCGTTGCGGGTTGCTCAAGCTCAAAGTTATCGAAGGAGAATGGTGCTGGTTCTTCGGCAGCAGGCTCACTGGTTTCGCCATTCAACATCGCAATTTCTTCGGCACTCAAGCCCAAATCGGTCAACGAGAACGGAGTCATTTCCGGCTCGACTTCGGCACTGGGTTGCTCAAGCTCGAAATTATCGAAGGAGAATGGTGCTGGCTCTTCAGTCGGCGCTTCGCTGGTTTCGCCATTCAACATCGCGATTTCTTCGGCACTCAAGCCCAAATCGGTCAACGAGAACGGAGTCATTTCTGGCTCGACTTCAGCAGTTGGCTGGTCGAAATCGCCAGCAATGAAGTTTTCAAGTGGTTCTTCGGTTTCGTAGGCTTCAGCCTCGTCACCAGAGAACTCCTCGTCCATATTAATCACTTCATCGCCATCGCGAATTTGAATACCATTATCGTGCAAGGCCAAAGCGATGCGGTCGATTTCCTCGGTTTGCGATTCAGGATCATCGAATTGATTGATGATATCGGTCAAATCGACATAGCCTTGCTGTTGACCAATTCCCAAAAGCGCATCAAAGATTGGATCATCGCTTTGATTTTGGCCAGCTTGCTCGATTGCCGCAATTTCCTCTGCCGATAAACCAATATCGTTCAAGGAGAAGGGTTGTGAGCTATCACTTAGTTCGCGCACTGGCTCTTCATAGGCTTGAGGTTCTTGATCAAAGCCCAAATCATCGAGCGAGAATGGCTGCAAACCACCATCAAAACCATCATCATCGATGGCAGCTGGTGCTTGATTCATTGCTTCAAATTGAGCAATTTCATCAGCATCAAGTCCCAAATCGGTCAAGGAGAAGGGAGTCATATTTGGCTCTTCTTCCACCTTGGGCGTGGGTTCAGCCACAGGTGCTGGATTGAACTCGCCTGAATAAAGCGCTTGCTCCTCAGGATCAAGCCCTAAATTATCGAGCGAGAATGGCGTGATACTTGGCTCATCGAAGTTGAAGCCTTGATCATCGTTAGTCGCAGGCGTGTCAAAACCAAATTCATTTAAGGAAAATGGGGTTAAGCCCGATTCATCGTTAGTTGGATCGGTGGGCAAAGCGCTATCTTCGCCAGCTTGCAGCAAGGCAATTTCATCGTCGCTCAAGCCAAGTTCAGTCAGCGAGAAGGGCTTAATTTCCAATTCTTCATCGACTTGGGTTTGCGGTTGGCTGAGATTGCCCATGGCATTGTAATCAGCAATTTCATCAGCATCCAAGCCCAATTCAGTTAATGAGAATGGCGTAATTGCTGGCTCAGTATCAGCAGTGTGCAGATCATGCTCATCGTAATTACGCAAATCAACATCATCATTCGAGAAGAAATTCATTGCCTCATCGTCAGAATCGGCAGGATCATAGACTGGCTCAACCAATGGTGGCAGGGTTTGCGTCTGCTTCTTGATCACCATGCGGTTGAAAATTCCAGCATCATCTTCTTCATCTTGGTTGAACTCTGGTTCAGGTTGTGCCCCAAAAATCGAGCGCGAACGTGAACGTGGTTGTTGCCAGCTAAAACCACCTGATTCTTGATCGGTATCGGGGAAGCTGGGTAAATCGCGGCTGAAGGGCATGCTTGGCTCTGATGGTGTGTCGATTGAATCAAAGCTCAGTTCATCAAGTGAGAATGGCTTTAAGGTATTTGGTAAAGCCAAATCATCATCTTGGGCTTTCGAGCTGGTTTCAGGTTGTACATCATCAAAATTTTCCAAGGAGAATGGCTGCAATTGCTCAGGCAACTTGCCAGTATCCGCGCCAGTGCCCGGAATATCATCGATGCTGCTTTCATCCCAATCGCCAAAACTGAAGGGCGTTAGATCGCCCGGCAACTCAAAATCATCATTGCTGGCAACTACTGGCTCAGGAGCAGGCTTGGTTGGAGCAACCACAGGCTCGGGCGCAGGCGTTGGCGCTTTATTGCTGGGGGTGTCATCAACTTCATCGAGCGAGAAGGGCTGAAGATCTAAGCCCAAGTCGTCGAGATTGAAATCGACATCGTATTCTGGCTCGGCGATTGCAACCGCTGTGGGTGCAGGACTAGCAGGAGCTGCCCCAAAATCGCCAAACAACAAGCTACGCAAGAAATCATCATCGGCGTTAGCCGCAACCCCGACTGCAACCGGGGCAGCCTCAACTTCGGCCAACCAAGAGGCGGCTGGCGCTTTGCTCGCTTGCTCGGCGGCCAAGCGATCGCGCTCGGCTTGTTCGGCAGCTTCGCGGGCAAGCCGCTCTTTTTCGGCCTTTTCAGCTTTTTTGGCTTTCCAAGCGGCTTCATCGAAGGCCTCGATTTTGGTATCGGGGGCTTCGACTGGTGGCAGCATGCCATCGAATAAGGCATAGGCCACGCCTTGACTGGGGTCGAGTTGCTGGGCATGTTGCCACAACTTGCGGCCTTTGGGGTCGCCAGCGGCCAACAAATGATAGCCCAAAATCAAGTTAGCCTTGAGCATATCGGGGTAATCGCGCAGAATATCGCTGGCAACTTCGGCGGCTTCAGCCTCTTGGCCGTTACGCCAGAGTGCTTCAGCCAGCGCAACCGCAATATCCACCCGTTTGGGGTCATCGGCGAGCACATCGTTAAATTCCTGAATCGCCTTATCGAAGCGTCGTCCGCGCACATACATACGCCCGAGACCTGCCTTTTTCAGCAAGATTCGGGCGTTTTCGCTACCCCAAGCCTCGGTATACAAACGCAACACTTGCGAGCGCAACTCAGGCAAATCGGGCTTAATTTCAAATGCTTGCTCAAACTCGCGGATCGCCGCTGCGAGGTTACCTTGACGCTCGTAAGTTACCCCCAAGCCCACATGGACAGGGATATTTTCGGGGTCAGAACGTAAGACCCGTTCAAAGGCTTCGACGGCTTTGGCTAAATCTTGGCGGTTAAGATACGATTCGCCGAGGATACGGTACGCTTCAAGATAATAGGGAAACGATTCAAGCAGATGCTCACTCGCACCAATGGCACGCTCCTCCTTCCCTGTTTCGAGAGCAGACCGTGCTTCATCGTAGAGTGCTTGGATCGTGGTGAGAGCCATGCCGCTCCTCCCTGCGCTGTGCATCCAGCGCATCTGATAATCCGTGTCGATCAATTAATTTATAGATCGTGGATTTGGGCGAATTGCTAAAGAATAATGGCGTAAAATGCGAAAGTATTATAGCGTACCCGTTGATGCTACGCAAGCAGAAATAGCATTACAGTGCGCTAATTCGCATTTTTAGGCCAAATTAACTACGGCTTTTTGTCGTTAGGCTGCCACTTGCCAAAGTGGTGCGACCCGCCCTATGGCCTGACGCAATTCATCAAGTGTAAACGGTTTTGGCAAAACTACAGTTAATGGATCGTTGTTGAGATCAGCTTCTTGATGCACGATGCTATTAATCGCAGCGGTACAGATGATCACTGGTAGGCTGTGGGTTTGGGGCTGAGCACGCAATTCACGCCAAACGTTCAACCCATCCATTCCCGACATCATCACATCAAGAACCAGGAGTTCTGGTGGGTTTTGTAACAACTTTGGCAATGCTTCGAGGCTCGAAGCCCAGTGGTGAATTTCCTGAATGCCAAGGTATTGCAACATCACATCAATTAACTGTTGAAATTCACTCGAATCATCGACCACCGCTATGCGCTGTAACATACCACAACTCCTTATTGATCGTCCTCCACAGTCTGAAAGGACGCAGGCAGAAATTTACGCCATTCTTCAAGACCAAGCCCATGCATTCGGCGTTCGATTAAATAGTATGGGCTAGCAAACGGGCGAAAGGGTGGCCGAATTAAGCGCATTCGTGCCTCCTCGGGAGTTCGCCCACCTTTGCGATGATTACACGTTCGGCAGGCGCTTACCAGATTTTCCCAGCTATGGGCACCACCGCGATGGCGCGGCAACACATGGTCAAGCGTGAGATCAGCACTGCTCCGATTACAATATTGGCAGGTGTAGTGATCGCGACGGAAAATTTCACGGCGAGAAAGCTTAACATTGGGCAAGGGACGACGAATCATATGGCCCAGTCGGATGACCGACGGACAAGCAATGGTGTCGTTGGTCGTGTGCAACACGGCGTGGTTGTGTTCCAACACTTCGGCTTTACCACCCAACACAAGCATCAAGGCACGACGTGCAGAGCAGATATTGAGTGGCTCGTAATTATGGTTGAGGACGAGTACGGGAGAGTTCATCGCGATCAGACTCCTTCGACATGGAAGATGCGATGTAGTTGCCCGTGGTATTGTATCATTGCCCCTACGCCTTGGCAACGTTTCTCAGCAAAAACCAATCTTACGATGGAGCTTCGTCGGCCATCCGAATGATGTTTAGACGTTCTCCCAAGCACTTAGGTTGTCTAAAATGGCCCGATCTTCGCTACTCAACTCAAAATCGGCTGCACCCAAGGTATCGTGGAGTTGCCCACTGCTGGTTGCCCCAATAATCGCCGAGGTGATCGCTGGTGCACCCGTGACCCATGCCACTGCCAGTTGGGGAATGGTTTTTTGGTGCTTCTCAGCTAACACTTCCAGCTGATCGATTAATTTCCACAATGGTTCGCTCAGGCGTTTGTCGTCACGGCCACGTTCAGCAACCCGTGTGCCCTCGGGGATAGGCTGGCCACGCCGAAACTTGCCAGTCAATAAGCCACCCGCCAACGGGCTATAGACAATCACGCCCACGCCATACTTGGCGCAAACTGGTTGTAATTCGCGCTCAAACTCGGCTCGATTGAGCAAATGATAATGTGGTTGCAGCGAATCGTAACGGGCGAGATTCAGTTTATCGCTTGTCCACAGGGCTTCGATCAATTGCCATGCGCGGTAATTCGAGCAGCCGATATAGCGCACTTTACCAGCTCGTACCAAATCATCAAGCGCCCGCAAGGTTTCTTCGATTGGCACTTCGCTATCGGGAAAGTGGGTTTGATAGAGGTCGATATAATCTGTTTGCAAGCGCCGCAAGCTGGCATCAACCGCTGCAATAATATGTTTGCGCGACAGCCCTTGATCGTTCGGCTGATCGCCCATTTGGCCACGAACTTTGGTTGCTAACACCACTTTATCGCGACGACTTGGCTCCTCGGCCAACCAACGCCCGATAATTTCCTCGGTTTTGCCAGCATATGAACGGGGGTCCCAACGCGAATAAACATCGGCAGTATCGAAGAAATTAATGCCTGCATCCAGCGCTTGGCTCATAATCGCGAACGATTCTGGCTCTTCAACACTCCAGCCAAAGGTCATTGTTCCCAAACATAATTCCGAAACTTTGAGTCCAGTTCGGCCTAATTTGCGATAGCGCATGGTGATTGCTCCTTGTTAATGATATGAACCACGAAGTAAGGCTATTGGCGTTTGGCTTGACCTTCCTCCCTCATAATTCGTCATTCATACAGTATCCTACTCGCTTCTTGCCCAAACAACCAAATTCATTGATAATACGGACTAGTAACGCGACCTCGCGTAGTTGCAGCGATGAAAGGATGACGGCGATGAGCCAAAACCGCTTTCGTCCCTATGACCGTCCAGATGACGAGACCAGCCCAACCGCCCCTACCCGTCGGATCGACCAAGCCGAGTTACGCAAAGATGATCAGTCGTGGCAAGGTATGGTCAACAATGATTGGCGCTCGGATCGCCGCCGCGTCAGTACCAGCCGCACCAGCCCAATCGATACCTTTAATACCCAAGGGGTTGCCTCTTGGCTGAGTAAAGGTGGTTATCGCTATGTTGTCATTGCCACAGTCGTGGTGATTGTACTGATCATTTTCATCTTGTATTCCAATCGCCCTGGGCAAACTGATGATCCTAATGGCAATAATACAGGATTGAATCTACCCAACCAACCAACTGCTGAAATTATCGTTGGGCCATCACCCACTCCTGAGGGCTTGATTCCCACCGATAATACCCAAATCCCCAGTGAAGGCCCAATTTTTGCGGTAACTGGCACTGGTAGCGATGGCTTGTTCCTGCGCGATCAGCCAGGCGGTAATATCGTTAAAACCATGCCTGAAGGAACCCAGCTAACCAAACTGAGTGAGCAAGATATCAATGGAATTCTGTGGTATCAGGTTCGCGAGGTCGAGACGCAGATTGAGGGGTGGTGTTCAGCTCAATTTTTGGTGCCAGCTCAATAAATTTGGTGCTAAAAACACGAACGGCACGAGGCAATTGATTCTTGCAACTCGTGCCGTTCTACTGGTCTGGCGGGTCGTTATCGTTAGACATACATGCTCCTAGATTAAATAGCGAATCAAGATTGTGGCTAAACCAAGCAGGCAGCTGTAGCCAGTTACATCGGTTACCGTGGTTACGATCACGCCGGAAGCCAAGGCTGGGTCAACCCGAAAGAGCTTGAGCGTCAGCGGTACGACGGTTCCGGCAATTGCCGCCGATACTAAATTCAGCAACATCGCACAGCCTGCAACCACCCCTAACATTGGCTTCCCTTGCCATAACCAACCAAGCAAACCAATTGCACTGCCAAACGCTACACCGTTGATTGCTCCAATGCCAACCTCACGACCTAAGGCACGAAAGCCTTGGCCAGTTGCCACCTCGCCCAAGGCAATCGAACGCACAATCAAGGTCAAGGTTTGAATGCCAGCGTTACCACCCATGCCAGCAATAATTGGCATAAATGGCACTAATGCTGTTACTTTCTCGACTGTGCCATCAAATTGGCTTACCACCCAGGCGGCCAAAATTGCTGTGGGCAAATTGATAAATAGCCAAAATAAACGCCGCCGCGATGAACGAAATAATGAATCTTCAACATCTTCATCTTGCGGCAAGTTGGCCAAACGATACATATCCTCGGTAGCTTCTTCTTCGATTACGTCGATAATATCGTCGGCAGTTACTGCCCCAACAATCCGCCGTTGCGCATCAACTACTGGTAGGGCCAACAAGTCGTACCGCGCCAACAAACGGGCACATTCTTCTTGGTCGGTCTCAACGCTGGCGGTAATGACGTTGCGATCCATAATCTCGCTGAGCAAGGTTTGCGCTGGAGCCATTACCAACGAGCGCAAACTGACTACCCCAACCAAGCCATCATTGGCATCAACTACATATAAATAGTAGACCGATTCGTCTTCTGGCTGCAAACCACGCAGTAAATCGATTGCTTGCTGGGCGTTTAATCGATCGCGCAAGGTCACAACGTGTGAGGTCATCAAACCGCCAGCGCTCTCCTCGTCGTGCTCCATCAATTGGCGTACATCGTCGGAATCTTCAGGGTCCATTGCAGCGAGGGTTGCGGCAATTTGCGCTGGCTCAAGCTCGACCAACACATCGGCAGCATCGTCTGGCTCCATCTGCTCAAGCAAATCGGAGAGTTGATCGCTGGTGAGGGTTTCGGCCAGTTCCACCTGCGAATCAGTATCAAGCTCGATTAAAACATCTGCGCCATGTTCGAGGTTGAGGCGAGCAAACACCTCATACAATTCATCAGATTCGAGTTCATCGAGGATGGCAGCTGCATCAGCCGGATGCAGGCTGGCTACTAATAGGGTTGCTTGGTCAATTGAACCAGCGTCGAGCGCAGCCCGCACGTCGTCTAAGGCTGGCCGAATATCGAGGATTTTGGTCATCGGACACCTCCATGTGGCAAACACACAACGAGCGGGAATTCCCGCTCACTGGTCTAGCCAATCAGAGGTAATTCCGCTTGCTCTGTGTCATCTTTGGTTGTAGAACCATCTGTACTCATACCTCGGCAGTATACCATGGGTTAATTACCTTCCAAGTCTGGCTTAGCCTAGCGAGCATGCACCCCAGATGGGTTATGACTTTGGTACTGTCTTAAGCACGCGGATGTACTACGTGACATAGTGTACAATAGGCCATAGTAATTAAAACAATTAAACAATAGTTGCAACGATTGATGCCAAAACTGGATTAAAGCCGATATTCAGGCCCGAACCAGTGGCATGAAGTCTGCTTTAGCGAGTTATATTGGGCCAACCAGGCACAATCTTCGCTTGCGTGGTAGGCTACAATACAGCCATGAGAAGGGGTATGCCCGCTGCTGGAATAGCATAGACAAGCCGAAAATCAACCTGTTATAATAGGCCATAACGGTGTTTACTAATCGCACAAAACGACCTGGACGCGACATGACCAAGCGACGATCCGTGCTACGGATCTCCTCGCGGCAACGAACTCACTTTCAAGCCAATCCTTGGCGAATTCGGCGCATGATCACTGAGTTGCATGCGCTACACGAGATTCGCCACGCGATTAACCAGGCCTTGGAATTGGATACGGTGCTTGAGGAGATTTATAGTCAAACATCGCGATTAATGGATACCCGCCAATTTTACTTGGCGTTATACTCGCCTGAACAAGAATTGATCGAGTTTGCCTTGGCAGTTGAAAATGGCCAGCGCGTCTCTTGGCCCGCCCGCCCCTATGCCAATGGTTTAACCGAATGGATTTTGCAACATCGCCGCCCCCTGCGGATCAACGCCCATAACCTTGATCCTGCGGTTGCACCGATTATTGTTGGGCAGCCTGTCCAATCATTTTTAGGGGTTCCAATTGTGCTTGGTGAGCAGGTTCTTGGGGTTATGAGTGTGCAATCGGTCGAACGAGCCGAGGCCTATTCTGCCCACGATGAACAAATTTTGACCATGATCGCCGATCAGGCCGCTGTCGCGATTGCCCATGCCAAGCGCTTTGCCGCCGTTGATCAACAGTTGCAAGCCCGCGTTGCTCAACTTGAAACCCTCGAAGCAACCATCCGCGATTTAAATGAAACCCTCGATGTTGATACAATTCTGAATCGCTTACTTGACCGTATCCAGCCGATTATGCATGCTGATGCTGGGATGGTTTGTTTGCTTGATACCGAACAGCAACGGATGTTTATCCGCGCAATTCAGGGCTATCCAGCTGAAGTTCGGCGTTTTCAATTTGAAGGTTGGCCAATTGATCGTGGCATTGCGGGCTTAGTTGCACGTACCGGTCAACCTGATTGGACTGCTGATATTCGTAATTCGAGTTACTATGTTAATTCGCGGCCAACTACATTGAGCCAAATGACTGTGCCAATTGTGCATAGTGGCAAAGTTCTAGGTGTAATGATTCTCGAAAGTGATCGAGTTGGCACATTTAATGATGATACGACGCGCTTTGTCAGCCAAATTGCTGATCATGCGGCGCTTTCAATTCATAATGCGCGTATTCATCAGCAAGCAGTTGAACAACAAGCGTTGTTGGCTCAACGCTCACAACAACTCAACGAAGTGCTGCGTATCAGCCAAGCATTAAGCGCCAACCTTAATTTAAATGATCTGCTGCCAGAAATTGTTCGAGCAATTCAAGCAAGTTTGGGTTTCAATATTGCCTTGCTGAGTTTAGTTGATCAAGAACGACCAACCTTTATGCGTCGCCGTGCCGTGGTTGGTGTGCCTGATGAACGCTGGTTTGAATTACGTGATCAATTAGTGCCAATTGAATGGTATCGCAGCGTAATGCGCGAAGAATTTCGGATTAGCCGCTCGTATTATATTCCGCATAGCCATACCAGCTATACCGCCATTTGGGGCAATAACAGTGATACGTATCGACCTGATTTAGGTGAGCGTCGTCCACATGAATGGCATCAAGATGATGCCTTGTTCGTGCCATTGTACGATTCTGATAATAATTTAATTAGTATTCTCTCAGTTGATGATCCACGTGATCGGCGGAAACCATCGTTTGAATCGGTGCAGGTACTAGAAATTTTTGCCACTCAAGCAGCAATCGCGATTGAAAACGCCCATTTATATACAATTACCCAACAATTAGCCATCACCGATGGCTTAACTGGCTTGTTCAATCAACGCCATTTTATGACGATGCTTGATCGTGAAGTGGCCTTGGCCTATCGCTATAATTATCCATTATCGTTATTAGCTTTGGATATTGATTATTTCAAGCAATATAATGATAACTATGGCCACTTGGTTGGCAATGTGCTGCTGCGCGATTTTGCCCGGCTCATTTGCGAAAATGTACGCGATGTTGATATTGTTTCGCGCAACGGTGGCGAAGAATTTACAATCATTTTGCCCAAAACTGATCAAGCAGGTGCAGTGTTGTTAGCCGAACGGCTGCGAGTTCGCACTGCCGAACATCTTTTTGGTCAAGGCCATATTACGGTTAGCGTCGGCGTTGCCACCCTCAACAACAATTGGGATGCCCACACGTTGCACGATCAAGCTGATCAAGCGCTTTATCGCGCCAAAAATTCTGGGCGTAATCTGGTTATCAGCGTCCCATAATCGTCAGGTTTTTTGCGGTCGTGCTAGAATGGCAAGAGCAACACAACCAAGGAGTGTACTATGCCATCAACTTTGCCGATTATTGGGATACCGTGCGCAACCTATGCCCGACCACATCCCTATCCTCTCGCTCATGGCAATAACGAAACCTATATTCGGGCAGTTGAAGTTGCAGGTGGCGTGCCGCTCTTAATTCCTTTGGTGCAGCACGAGGCCACGCTGTTAGCGGCATTTCAGGCTGTCGATGGGTTGTTATTCGCTGGCGGCGTTGATCTCGACCCAGCTTACTATAGCGAGGAGCCGCATCCAGCGCTTGGCTCGGTCAACCGCGAACAAGATCGGGTTGAGATGCAGCTGTTGGCTTGGGCCAAGCAATTTCATAAGCCAGTTTTTGCCATCTGCCGCGGTTTTCAGTTGTTGAATGTGGCCTATGGCGGCACGCTCTATCAAGATTTACCCTCGCAGTATCAGCCAAATCTCAACCACGATGAATCGTTTACCCGCCAACAACGCGATTTGCCAGCCCACGGCTTACGCCTCGCCAATGATTCCAAATTGGCTGAATTGCTGGGCACAACGCCCTTTGCCGTCAACACCATGCATCATCAAGGGGTCAAAGATCTGGGGAATGAGCTACAGGCAGTCGGTTGGTCGGATGATGGCCTAATCGAAGCGGTCGAAGATCCGCAGCGGCCATGGGTTGTGGGCGTGCAATGCCACCCCGAAGAAATGGTGCGCGGCGAGGATTTGCGCTGGCAGGCAATTTTCAAGGCCTTTGTTGAAGCTGCCAAAGCATGTCGCAACGAGGCGATTCAGGCATGAAAGACCAACCAATTGGCATGTTCGATTCAGGGGTTGGTGGCTTATCGACCTTGCGTGATCTGCGGGCACTTTTGCCGCACGAAGATATTATTTACTACGCCGATACTGGTAATTGTCCGTATGGCGGGCGTTCCCACGAAGAAATTGTGGCCTTATCTGAGCGCATCACCTATATTTTACTCGAACGCGGGGTTAAATTGATTGTGGTAGCCTGCAACACTGCGACGCTGCATGCCGTTGATTATTTGCGCGAACATTTCAGTATCAGTTTCGTCGGCATGGAGCCAGGCATCAAGCCTGCGATTGCCCAAACCAAAACTGGTGTGGTTGGTGTGATGGCGACCCAAGCCACCGTTGCAGGTGAACGATTTCAGCGCTTGATTGCCCGTTATGCAGGCGATGTGCAGGTTGTGCCGCAAGCCTGTCCAGGTTTGGTCGAATTAATCGAGGCTGGCGAGTTACAAAGTGAAACAACTCGCGATGCTGTCGCCCGTTATGTTGCACCATTGCTCAAGGCAGGTGCTGATACGATTGTGTTGGGCTGCACCCATTATCCATTTTTGCGCTCGTTGATTGCCGATGTTGCTGGGCCAAACGTCGCCTTGCTCGATACGGGTGCGGCGGTAGCCCGCCAAACCCAACGCTTGTTGGCAGCAGCCGATTTGCTCAACCCACAAACATCGCAAGGCAGCATCGAATGGCTCACCAGTGGCGATCCGGCCCATTTTGCTAAGATTCGGCAATGTTTAGAAATCGAGTAAGCCTATGACGAGCTTAGATCTCAGGCTCACCCTTTCACGTAGCAGCGTGCCCGCAAACACTGGCGAACAAGTTTTGTATGTTTTAGCTGAGGTTGTTGGTCAAGGCAAAACCAACCAGCGTGCGCCGGTGCATTGTGTGTTGTTGGTCGATTGTTCGCCCTCAATGCGTGTGCCAATCGCTGATGCGGCCTTGTTTCGCGAATTAATGCGCCGTGGTGCTGCCCATGAGGTTATGCTCGATGGCGTGCCAGTCTGGAAAATTCGCGATGATTTGATGGATGAGGTGCGGCGACGCGCTCAAAGCCCAAGTCGTTGGCTGGGGCAGGCCGTGCGTGGCGCAGCTGAGCGCCTAAATGCCGATGATCAACTTTCGATCATCGGCTTTGCTGAAAAAGCTCATGCAGTGCTCAAAGCCAAATCGCCAACCGATGTGGTGCGCTTGGAAGGCTCAGTCGCCATTCTTGAACGCGGCGATCTTGGCCGGAGCACCCGGCTGGCTCCAGGCTTGCGCAGCACGATCGATCTGCTTGATAGCATGCCCAGCACTGGTTTTTCACAACGGATCGTTGTGCTAACTGATGGCTTTGTTGAAGATGAACAACAAGCCTTTGCCTATGCTCGCCATCTGGCTGCCCGCTCAATTCCGGTCTCGACGATTGGCCTGGGGGTTGAGTTTCAAGAGCAATTGCTGATGAGCTTTGCTGATCAGAGCGGTGGTCAATCCAGTTTTATCACCGACCCCAGCGACCTGCCTAATTTGCTTGATGTGGAGTTTGGCAAGGCCCATGCGATTATCGCTCAAAAGGCGCGGCTTGATTTGCGGCTCGCTCACGATGTCCATATCAAACGAATTTTACGCATTAGGCCAGCCTTGGGCGAAGTACCAATCCCTGAATTTGAGGCTGGTTCGGGCAGTTTAAGTTTAGGCTCAATCGAACAACGGGCTAAAGCTGCTTGGTTACTCGAACTGCGCATCCCTGATCATGTGCCAAATATTTATCGTTTGTTGCGGCTTTCGTTGCAGGCCGACGATCCCCAAGGCCAAAGTTTGGAGCCAATTAACCGCGATGTGGTGGTCGAATATCATCCGAATGCCGACCAGGCGCTCAACCCAGAGCTTGTAGCGATTTTGGAACGGGTGACGGCATGGCGCTTGCAAAACAAAGCGCTGGAGCAAGCTGCTCAGGGTGATCAAGCTGGAGCAACTCGCCAATTGCAGGCCGCAGTCACCCGCTTGGTCGATTTGGGCGAGCATGAATTAGCCAAACAAACTGCTGCGGCCAGCCAAACCTTGCAAGAAACTGGCCAAATTAACCCTGAGCAAACCAAAACCTTGCGCTATGCAACCAGAAGATTGACAGAAGAACGATAATCAGAAACATTCAAGTCATGTTATTCGTCCAAGAACAAGGAATTTTTTGTTGTTCTAGACCTATTCAGAGGAGTTGACCTGTGTCTGAGCCGACTCAACCGATGACTGGTGGAACCCAACCTCTCAACCCCGTCAACCAGCCAGAGGAACACGAACCCTTTGCGATTGGCACTGTGTTGAAGGATATTTATCGGGTAACCGCCTTGCTGACCGATACTCCAACCTTGCGCGTCTATCGCGTGGCGCTGTTGGAGCCATGGGATCATTGCGCTCGTTGTGGCGCAGCCTTACAAGCGAGCGATCAGTTTTGCGAAGAGTGCGGGGCGCAGGTCGAAGAACAAACTGCTCTGTTACAAGAAACTCCGGCGGCCCAGCCAATTGGCGCAGCTTTGCTTGATGATTTACCCGATGACCCCGCCCGCGCTGCCTTGCCCACCGTGCGCGAGGTCTTTGTGGGCGAAGATTCACGGTTTGCGGTGCTGCCCGATGGTACGAGCTTAGTGCGTTTCGACACGTTGCTGAGCGAACCAAATACCTTTGTTGATCAAACTGATGCTGTTGATATTGGAATTCAAGTAGCCCGCGCCTTAGCCTATTTGCATCGCCACGGGTTGGCGCTAGGCCAATTAACCTTAGCTGATTTGGCTTTGACCAACAAGCGCGAAATTAAACTGGCTGATGCTGGCGCGATTCGCCGTTCGTTGGGCAAAGAAGATCAACTTGATGATGTTGAGCATTTAGGTTTGGTGCTAGAAAAAATGGCGGGAATTCAGCGCCAAACTCGCCGCCTTGATGATTCGAATAATCCTTCGCCGCTCGATAGCGCTTTTGCCACAATTTTGAGTGATCTCCGCGCCAAGCGCATCACCGATGCTAGCATTTTGGCCCAAACCCTCGAAACCCTGCTGGCCGAACAAGCTACGCCGATCAGTTTGCGAGTACGGACTGGCTATGCTACCGATGTTGGCATGATTCGCGATCATAACGAAGATAGCGTGCTGACCTGGGATTTACGCCTGAACTGGGATGCCAAGCCAGTCAACGTTGGTCTGTATGTAGTGGCTGATGGTATGGGTGGTCACGAAGGCGGCGAGGTTGCTAGCGGTTTGGCGATCACGACTACTGCTCAAACCCTCGTGCCAACCTTGCTTGATCCGCAGTTACATGCTGGGCCAGTTTCGAGCAAACACCTCGCCGAATTGGTCAAGCAAGCAGCATTTCAAGCCAACCAAGCGGTTTACGAAGAAAGCGTGCGCCGCAAAAACGATATGGGTACGACCCTGACCATGGCGGTGGTTATCGGCGATCGGGCGATTGTTGGCAACGTTGGCGATAGTCGGACTTACCTTTATCGCGATGGCAAATTGCAGCGCATCAGCAAAGATCACTCGTTAGTCCAGCGCCTAATCGATATTGGCCAACTTGATCCTGATGATATTTACACCCACCCCCAACGCAACGCCATTCTCAAATCGCTTGGCGATAGCGGCGACCCTGGCACCGACACGTTCGAGGTGCAATTACAGCCTAACGATGCGCTATTTCTCTGCTCTGACGGCATGTGGGAAATGGTGCGCGACCCCAAAATGGCGGCACTTTTCGCTGAACATGCCAACCCCGCCGATCTCTGCGATGCCTTGATTGAGGCTGGTAATGCTGGTGGCGGCGAAGATAATATCAGCGTGGTGGTGGTGCGTTTTGATGCCCTTCCAATAGTTCAACACTAAGAGGATGGAATAATGACTGAACCTGTAGCACTTTCAGCAGTTTGGAGCCGCGAACCTTTGCCAAGCGGCACCAGCCAAGTTAATTATGTCTTGATTCAGGCCAAACCACATCATGTGCCGACTGTCCAAGCGGCTCCGCCACTCAACTTTTGTTTGGTGCTTGATCGCTCTGGTTCGATGGCTGGCGATAAAATTCAACATTTGCGCGAAGCTGTGCGTGAAATTGTGGCCAACTTACGTCCAATCGATGCCGTGAGCATTGTGTTGTTCGATGATACCTTGGAAGTTCTCGTGCCAGCCCGTTTGGCCGACGATCTCCCAGCCTTGCAAAATGCGATCGAATCAATCGGCGAGCAAGGTGGCACGGCCATGTCGTTGGGCTTGCAAGCAGGCCTTGCCGAATTGCAAAAATTCCAGGCCGCCGATCGAGTTGGCCGCGTGCTGCTTTTGACCGACGGCCAAACCTGGGGCGATGAAGATACCTGCCGCGATTTAGCCAAACAAATTGGCGATTTAGGCGTTTCGATCACAGCACTGGGCTTGGGCACTGAATGGAACGAGGCCTTGCTCGACGATTTGGCTACCGCATCCAACGGCGAATCGGATTATATTGCCGACCCCAGCCAAATTAGCAAATATTTCCAACAAACCTTGCAAAGCGCCCAAACTACCACCGTGGTCAATGCGCGGTTGCTGTTGCGTTTGCTGCCTGGAGTTACCCCACGCGCAGTTTATCGCGTCCAGCCAACGATCGCCAACCTTGGCTACAAGCCGATTGGTGAACGCGAAGTCACGGTCAGCATTGGCGAAATTGCTGGCGATGGAGCCAGTGTTTTGGTCGATGTGATGCTGCCAGAGCGTGAAGCGGGTACGTTCCGCATCGCCCAAGCTGAATTGCAATACGATGCCCCAGTGCTTGGTATCAAAGAAGGCAAAATTAAAATTGACATTCCTTTGAGCTTTAACGTCGATCCCAAGGCCAGCGTGGTCAATCCGCCAATTATGAACACGGTCGAAAAAGTGACCGCCTTCAAATTGCAAACACGGGCACTTTCCGAGGCCGAGGCCGGCAATATTGGCAGCGCAACCCAAAAATTACGCGCCGCCGCCACCCGTTTGCTCGATTTAGGCGAAACTGAGTTGGCCCAAACCATGGAACAAAGTGCCCAACAACTTGAGGCTGGTGGTCAAATCGCAGCCGCTGATCAAAAAGCCCTGCGCTACGCCACCCGCAAACTAACCCAAAAATTAGAAGAGTAATCGAGGGCTATAGACTTTGGGCTATTGGGCTGTTGGCTATGTGTAATAGTTTGTCGCATTAACAACGGCCAGCGTTCCCTCACCCCCTGACCCCCTCTCCCGCACGCGAGGCGAGGGGGAACCACTCCAGGATTTCTCCCCTCTCCCGCCGCCGTGGGCGAGGGGTCGGGGTGAGGGAACGAGAACACTCAATCTATGTTCTATGTTCTCTATAAAGGAGATCACCAATGGCAGGTGAAGTTCAATTAACTGGTACGTTGGCTCGACCGGCGTTGCCAGCCTTGCAAACCCAGCAGGTTGTTTATTTACTGCTGGATATTACGGCAACACCAGCGGTTGCTCACGTTCAAATGCCAGTTAATGTGAGCTTCGTGCTCGATCATAGTGGCTCGATGAAGGGCGACAAAATGCGCTGTGTGCGCGAAGCTACCCAACGCGCTCTGGGCTTGATGGGGCCGCAAGATATTGTTTCGGTGGTGATTTTCGACCATCGCCGCGAAACGATTATCAGTGCTCAGCCTGTTCGCAACGTTGCTGCCTTACAAGCTGAAGTTGGTAAAATCAAAGATGCAGGTGGTACAAAAATCGCACCTGCGCTCGAAGCTGCCTTGAATGAAATTCGCCGTAGCCAAAATGCCAATACGATCAGCCGCATTATTTTGCTGACCGACGGTCAAACCGAGGGCGAACGCGATTGTTTGCGCTTGGCCGAGGAAATTGGCAAAGCTAGTGTGCCATTGACGGCACTGGGCGTTGGCGACGATTGGAACGAAGATCTGTTGATCGAAATGGCGAATCGCTCAGGTGGCGTTGCCGAATATTTCAGCAATCCCAACGATATCGCCTCGTTCTTCCAAGGTGCGGTGCAGCAAGCCCAATCGGCGGTGGTGCAAAACTCAGCCTTGACCTTGCGCTTTGTGCAGGGAGTTGAGCCACGCGCCCTTTGGCAAGTAACCCCATTAATTCAACAATTGCCCTATCGGCCAATTAGCGATCGGGCGGTTGGCGTGAGCCTCGGCGATATTTCCAAAGACGAACATCGGATGGTGCTAATCGAAATGCTGGTTGATCCCAAGCAGGCGGGCCAATATCGGCTGGGCCAAATCGAGGTCAACTACGATATTCCTCAAATGCAGGTAGTTGGCGAAAAAGCTCGCTACGATGTCATGTTGAATTTTGTGGCTGATCCGGCTCAGGCAACCGGAGTTGTGCCCCAAGTGATGAATATTGTTGAAAAGGTCAGCGCCCACAAGCTGCAAACTCGGGCCTTAGAAGATTTGGCCGAGGGCAATATTGGTGCAGCGACCCAAAAGCTTCAAGGTGCTGTGACCCGCTTGCTCAACCAAGGCGAAACCGAGCTAGCCCAAACCATGCAACAAGAGATCGAAAATCTACAAACCAATGGGCAAATGACCTCAGCTGGTCAAAAAACCATCAAATTTGGTACCCGCAAAACCGTGCGGCTCAGCGATTTGGATCTACCAAAAAGTTAGTAACCGCTAAGAACGCCAAGAGCACGAAAAATCAATGTCAAAGATTTCTTCGTGCTCTTGGTGTTCTTTGTGGTTTCAGCTACGCCATAGCTTTGCGTCGTTGCGTTGGCAAGCTACGAATGAGCGCCAGCCCAATCAACAAGGCAATCGCAACTGCCGCGACAATTGCTGCATTCATCACTAATGGGAAGGCTGCTTGTTTAACTGCAATGCCGATGAACGCCCACAACAGCACGCCATTATAGGCAATATCGCGTTGGCGCAGGGTAATGAAGGCTGCCAAACAAACCCCAATTACCAACAAAATCACCGTCCAAACTGAATCGCTGAGTGGGCCGCCGCGCCAACCAGCATCGTAGAGCACAATCGTGGCATTGGCGATGGTTGCCACCGTAGCCCAACCCAAGTAAATGGAAAACGGCGTATGAATCAGCCAACGATCAGCGGTGCTAGCTTCAGCACGAACGCTGCTCAACTGGCGATAAATCATAATCAGCGAAACTAACAAACCAATAATTAACACGATTGTGAGTGGGAATTGCAAATAGTGCCAAGCGAAAATCCAAGCGCTATTGAAGCCACATGAGGCCACGAACCACCAGCCAATTTTAGCAATGGCTGGATTATTGGCCTGCTTAGGCAATGCTTGATAAACTGCGAAGGCGCTAAGGCCCAAATAAATTAAGCCCCAAATGCTGAAAACATAGCC
This sequence comes from Herpetosiphon sp., assembly GCF_003512625.1. Classification (NCBI taxonomy): domain Bacteria; kingdom Bacillati; phylum Chloroflexota; class Chloroflexia; order Herpetosiphonales; family Herpetosiphonaceae; genus Herpetosiphon; species Herpetosiphon sp. The sequence continues at coordinate 65,571 of NZ_DOPT01000102.1, forward strand.
CGCTGGCACGAAACGCACTGGAAACGAATCGGAGATCGTGCCAGTATCAAGCCCGTTGATCGGCAAAATATTGGCTAAGGCGTTGATCACAATCGTCGCGATAATCGCTGCCACATTGGCAAAGCGCAAAACCTTGCTGTTCATCAGAGACTCCTTATTTGACTGAAATTCTGCTTGCTCTGATTGGTTTAACGCAAAGATCGGACCAATGGATGGATATTGGCATCCCCCGCCGAGTGGAGTATAATAGCGCTATGAATATGATTGTGACAAGCGCAACAATGCCTAGCGATGCAGAACTAGCGGCACTCAGTGCGGCAGTTGTCAGTGTGTTGGCCGAGGTTGTAGCCGAGCCAGCGATCACGGTCGCGCCCAATACCTGGCAAGCCTCAGCCAAGCTTTCACGCCAAGGGCTGCGGCCAGCCCGCACTGGTGTCCGGCCACGCTGGGCCACCATCGAACGTTTACGCCGACGAGCAGCTGGCGGCTTTTACGGCATTACGGGACTCTAATTTCGCATACGGCAATGATTAACGTAAGACTTGCCATAGCACAACGGAGTTGCAACGGCATATGAGTTTCGATACAGTGCTGATCGCCAATCGCGGCGAGATTGCCCTGCGCGTGATGCGGGCATGCAAGGAATTAGGTTTACGCACCGTCGCCGTCTACTCAGAAGCGGATCGCGATTCGCTCCACGTCCGTTATGCCGACGATGCCTTTTTGATCGGTCCCCCTCCAGCAGTCCAAAGTTATTTGCAAACTGAAACAATCCTCGATGTTGCGCGGCGCAGTGGCGCTGGCGCGATTCACCCTGGCTACGGCTTCCTCTCGGAAAATACCGATTTTGTGCGCACTTGTGATGCGGCGGGCATTGCCTTTATTGGGCCAACCGCTGATGCCATGGATTTGATGGGCGGTAAAATTCACGCTCGTCAAGTGGCTTTACGTGCTCATGTCCCGCTGGTTCCAGGCACAACCGAGGCGGTTGAAAGTGTCGCCGAAGCCCTTGAACTTGGCGAACAATATGGCTACCCAATTGCCATCAAAGCTAGTGCTGGCGGCGGTGGCCGTGGCTTGAAGGTGGCCTACCAGCCTGAAGAAGTTGAATTTGCCTTCGAAAGTGCACGTCGCGAGGCCGAAGCGGCTTTCAAAAACGGCGAATTGTTTGTTGAAAAATATGTGCTCGATCCACGCCACATTGAAATTCAGATTCTGGCTGATCAATATGGCAATGTGGTGTATTTGGGCGAGCGCGATTGTTCGGTGCAGCGTCGCCACCAAAAATTGATTGAAGAAACTCCATCGCCAGCAGTTTCGCCTGAATTGCGCCGCACCATGGGCGAATGTGCTTTGCGCTTATGCCGCGAAACGAGTTATGTTGGCGCTGGCACTTTGGAGTTTTTGCTAGCCCCCGATGGTCAATTCTATTTCCTCGAAATGAACACGCGGATTCAAGTTGAGCATACTGTGACCGAAATGGTTACGGGCATCGATTTGGTGCAAGCCCAACTCCGCATCGCCCAAGGCGAAAAGCTTTGGTTCACCCAAGAGGAAATTCAGCTACGCGGCCATGCGATTCAATGCCGGATCAATGCTGAGGATGCGGCGGCAGGTTTTCGCCCAGCGCTTGGCACGATCAGCGCTTACAACGAACCTAAAGGCTATGGCGTGCGGGTCGATGCTGGGGTTGAGCAAGGCACAACCATTCCACCATACTACGATTCGATGCTTGCCAAATTGGTGACTTGGGGTGCAACTCGTGGCGAAGCCTTGCAACGCATGCGCCGTGCCCTCAACGATTACACGATCGAAGGCATTACCACGGTGATTCCTTTCCATAAATTGGCTTTGGCTGAGCCAGCTTTTGAGCATGGCGATGTGACGGTGAGCTTTATTCCACGCTATTTGGAAGCAAAACTCAAGCAATTGCCAAGCGCCACGCCGAGCACTACCGAGCCAGCCGCCGAGCAACCTAGCCGCGAATTAATGGTTGAGGTCAATGGGCGACGCTTTGCTGTGCGCGTTGCTGGCGAAGGTTTGAATACACCAATTGCTAGCAATAAAGCGGCTGCGCCAACCCGCCATCGCGCTGCCAACAAAAAGCGTGAAGTTGCGACAGATCCCAATGCAGTGATTTGTCCAATTCAAGGTACAATTGTGGCGATTAAAACCAGCGTTGGCGCGGCGGTTGAGGCTGGCCAAGTGGTGTTTGTCGTCGAAGCAATGAAGATGGAGAACGAAATCGCAACTCCACGGGCTGGTACAATTGCTACAATCAATGCCGAGGTTGGCAAAAGCATCGAGGCTGGCAGCGTGCTAGCAACCCTCGAAGCATAAATGAGGCTATCGATAATCCCTCACCCCCAGCCCCTCTCCCACTGCGGCGGGAGAGGGGAGTTAGGTAGGTGCTTCCCCCTCGCCTGCTGGGCGGGAGAGGGGCTAGGGGGTGAGGGAACTTATTACGGTTAAGGCGCAAGCGTGAGAGATGGGTCGTAGACGCATCTCCGACACTTGAATCGTAACCACAGCTTGATATTTTGGAGGCATGTGTGGCTAATCGTAAGAAAGTAACCATCATCGGGGCTGGATTTGTTGGCTCAACCTGTGCACACTGGTTGGCAAGCAAAGAACTCGCCGATGTTGTTTTAGTCGATATTGTTGAGGGCATTCCTCAAGGCAAAGGCTTGGATTTACTACAATCAGGGCCAGTTGAAGGCTTTGATGTCAGCGTGATCGGCACCAACAGCTATGAAGAAACCACCGATTCAGATGTGGTAATTTTGACCTCAGGTGCGCCACGCAAACCAGGCATGACCCGCGAAGATTTGCTCAAAATCAACGCTGAAATTACCAAATCAAACATCGAAAAGGTTGCCAAAACCTCGCCTAACGCTTGTATCATTGTGGTCAACAACCCAATGGACACGATGACCTACCTCGCTCGCGTGGCTTCAGGCTTCCCCAAAGAGCGCGTGATGGGTCAAGGTGGCGTGTTGGATGCAGCTCGCTATCGCACTTTCTTGGCGCAAGAATTGAATGTTTCAGTTGAAGATATTCAAGCCATGTTGATGGGCGGCCACGGCGATGAAATGGTTCCATTGCCACGCTACACCACGGTTTCAGGGATTCCTGTAACCGAATTTATCAGCGCTGAACGCTTGAACCAAATCGTCGAACGCACCAAAAAGGGTGGCGGCGAAATCGTTTCATTGCTCAAAACTGGCTCAGCCTACTATGCTCCTGCCGCTGCTACCATCCAAATGGTTGAAGCGATCTTGAAGGATAAGAAGCGTGTTCTGCCAGCCGCTGCTTATCTCGAAGGCGAATATGGCATTAACGATCTCTACTTCGGCGTGCCAGTTGTTTTGGGCGCTGGTGGTGTTGAAAGAATTCTCGAATTGCCATTGAGCGACGACGAAAAGGCCTTGATGGCCAAATCAGCCGACTTGGTTCGCAGCTCAGTCGATACCTTACGCACCTTGATCGATTTCTAATTGATCGTTTGGTTGCAAGCAGCGCTGTGGTTTTTGGCCACAGCGCCCTTTTTTAAACAATGACGCTTGAAACTGCCCAAAATGCTCGTTTGCGTGGCGATTATGCGAGCGCTATGCAGATATTGAACCAACTGCTCGCCGCTGACCAAGCCAATCTGGCGGCGCTAGTTGAGCGTGGCCGCGTATATGCCGAATTGAATGATCGCGAGCAAGCCCAATCCCATTTTGAGCACGTTTCGTTTGCCGACCCTGAGGGCGAGCTTGGTGATGCAGCGCGACTTGAATTATTGCGTTTGTTGGCTCCGCCAAAAATCTTGTTTCCCCCTCGCCGCAGCCAACCTTCTGAACCCAAAACTCCGCCCAACCCTTGGGCTTTGCGCCTCGTACTCGTTTTAGTGTTAATCAGCCTAATTTGCTCAATCGCTGGCATCGGCCTGACCCGCAAGAACGTGCAGCAACGCTTTATTCAAGTTACCCCAACCGTTGGGGAAAATATAAAGTATGAAGTATGAAAGAAATTCAAAAGTCAAAAGTCAAAAAGGACGAGGCTTTAACGCAGAGGCGCAGAGTATCGTAGAGGTAGAGGTAAGTGATCGGGTTTGGGAAATAGCCGCATTCGTGCTCTTCGTGTCCTTCGTGGATCAATACTTTAACAAAGAGCACAAAGTAACCAAATAAGCCGATCTGTATAATTCTTGCGCCTCTGTGTTAATATCAGTTCCTAATCCCGCCTCTATGTTCTATGTTCTTACTCAGGGTAAATCGCGATTAGCCAAAACCAGCACTTGCTCGGTTAAATCGGCGAGGCGCGAGTCGATAGTTTCGGGGCGAATTGCCAAATCGTCGCGTAAGTAGTTAATTTGCTCGTTGAGGCCTTGGATGGCCGCGCGAACTTCATCGCTAACGAGGGGAAAAGCTGCATCTAAATCGGCTTGGGCCAAATCAAGTTGCGCTTCAACATTGCTGGTTTGCAAATCGTGGTGGGCGATCCGCGCATTTTGAATGCGGATGGTGGCCCGTAACAAGTGTAAACTCCCAACCGTAAACTCCAAATCGCGGCGCAACGTTACCAACTCCAAGGAAATCGTATCTTCGGGGAAGACGATAACCGTGGGCGTGGCCGGTAGCGGGGTTGGGGCAGGGGCAGGCAGCACTTCGGTGGCAGCGGCCTTGAGCACAGTTGGGGTAACGACTTGGATGATAGTTTGAGTGGGTGGATCAGGTTGGAGGGCTAAAGCCAACAAGCCGCCCAAAAAGGCGGCCAGCAATAAAGGCAACGTCGCCCGCAGCACAGCGACCAGTTGTTGCTGAGAGGGGCGACGCAGCATCACTTACTTTTGTTGCTCCATCTGGTTGGCCAACAGCAAGGCCGAGGCAACTTCGCGCATCGACTTGCGGGTATTCATGCTCAACTGCTGAATCTTGCGGAAGGCTTCCGACTCCTTCAGCCCTTGAGAATCCATTAACATACCCTTGGCGCGTTCGATAATCTTGCGAGTTTCGAGCGTTTCCTTCAGGTCGCCGACTTGTTGTTCGAGGGTCAGGAACTCTTCAAAACGGGCGCGGGCAATTTCGAGTGCTGGCATCAAATCGCTATCGCGAAAGGGCTTGCTGAGATACCCCACAACACCAGCGTCGCGGGCGCGCTCGACCAACTCTTTGTCGCTGTGGGCGGTCAAGAGCAAGACCGGGGCAATTTTCTCTTCAGTCAGCACTTTGGCTGCCTGGATACCATCCAGTTTGGGCATTTTGATGTCCATCACCACTACGTCGGGGCGTAGTTCGCGGGCAAGGTTGATAACGCTCACGCCATCACCAGCTTCCCCAACGACAAGATAGCCGAGGCCAACTAACGTTTCACGCAGATTCATGCGAATCAGCGATTCGTCATCGGCGATGACAATGCGTGTCTGTGGCATACGGTTTCCTCCGGGTGCTTAATCGGTCATCGTAGCTTCGATGAATGTACGCAAGTATAGCATGCTGCGGTATTCAGGGCAAGCAACCATAATGAGTAAATTGGCCTATCTAATGGGCTAAAATGTTCCACAGCGCTTAATCCTTATGGTATAATCGACGGTAATGATTGTAGCTTCGCTAGGATTAAGGAGCGTGCAATGCAAAAAATCGAGTTCATTGCTGAGGTCGCTGAACGCACCGGCATTTCTAAAAAAGAGGCACGCCGCGTTGTCGATGCTATGTTGGATGTGGTCAGCGAGCGCTTGCAAGCTGGCGAAAAAGTGGTCTTGACTGGGTTTGGTACCTTTGAAGTCCGTGAGCGCCAAGCTCGCCAAGGGGTCAACCCCAAAACCCGCGAACGTATGACAATCGAAGCTACCAAAACCCCTGGCTTCTCGGCCAGTAATAGCTTGAAACTGCTGGTTCGCCAAGGCAAGCCTGAGTAGCACGCGTCGTAGCAGATGTTGCTTTGAGCGACCGCCAATTGCTTGCGGTCGCTTTCTTGTGTTATAACCCTAGGGTGATATGTTTTCACGATTCTTTAGTCGAAAGGGGTCTCACGTGGCCGCAAAACAATGGAAGTCAGCGCCAGCGATGTCGATTGACACCACCAAGCACTATGTCGTCACCATGGAAACAACCAAAGGCACCATCAAAATTGAGTTGTATCCTGAGTATGCACCCAAAACGGTCAATAACTTTGTGTTTTTGATCAACGAAGGGTTTTATGATGGCATCGTCTTCCACCGCGTGATCTCAAACTTTATGATTCAAGGTGGCGATCCAACTGGTACGGGCACAGGTGGCCCAGGCTATCGCTTCGAAGATGAATTCAAGGGCAATCCACTTAAGCACGAAACCTGTGTGCTTTCGATGGCTAATGCTGGAGCCAACACCAATGGCTCACAATTCTTCATCACCCATAGCCCACAACCTCACCTCGATGGCCGCCATACCGTGTTTGGCAAAGTCACCGAGGGCCAAGATGTGGTCAATGCAATTCGCCAAGGCGATAGCATGACCAAAGTAACCGTCAGCTAATTTGCGCTGTGGCTCACGAGCAAGCAGCTGATTAACCACGAAGGACACGAAGAACCACGAAGCTCGATTTCGTGAAACTTCGTGTCCTTCGCGGTTAACAATAAGGAGTGTCTGATGACCACGCCGATTCCAATGACGATTTTGACCGGATTTTTGGGCGCAGGCAAAACGACGTTGCTCAATCGGCTGCTTAGTGCCCAGCATGGCCTCAAAATCGCGGTGCTGGTTAACGATTTTGGCGAGATTAATATTGACTCGCAGTTGGTAGTTGGGGTTGAAAATGACGCTGTAATTAATTTGGCGAATGGCTGTATTTGCTGCACCATTCGCGAGGATTTACTCACCACCACCCTCGAATTGCTTGAGCGCGATGATCGACCTGAATATATCATCGTCGAAGCCAGCGGCGTTTCCGACCCGGTTTCGGTGGCATTAACCTTCCGTTTGCCCGCCCTGCGCTCGTTGATCAATCTCGATTCGATTGTGGCGGTCGTTGATGCTGAGAGTATTCACCAACAACGTGAACAATTGATTCAAGTCGTCGATCAAATTGCCGCCGCCGATCTTGTTGTGATCAATAAAATCGATTTGGTTGATGCTGCCCAACAGCAACGGGTGATTGCCTGGATTCAGACGATTGTGCCACGGGCGCGAATTTTGACCGCTGAATATGGCGAGGTTCCGGTTGATTTGCTGCTGGGAGTTGGTCAATATCGCATCGATTTGCAGGCTGAAGCGTATCCCACCCAGCATCAACATAACGAAGAATGGCAAACCTGGAATTACCAAACTGATCAGCCTTTTACCATGAGCAGCCTGCAACGAGCCTTCCAACAATTGCCAACCGCGATTTTTCGTGCTAAAGGCATTGTATATTTGGCCGAAGCACCTGAACGCCGCGCAATTGTTCAGTTGGCGGGCAAACGTACTAGTTTGCGGCTCAGTGAGCCATGGGGCGCAGCCACTCCGTACAGCCAAATTGTGATAATTGGCCGGAGCAATAGCTTTGATCCAGCTGAATTGACCCACCATTTTAATGCTTGTTTGGCAGATGCCACGCAAGAACCACGCGAAGAAATTCTGACTGTGGCCGAATGGCGACGCAAATACCAAGCCCAATCGTAAAACTAATAGATTTAGTCTTGACAAATCATTTAAAGACTATTATGATTAGTCTTGAAAACTAATGAAATTAGTCTTTAGGTGAATCATGTCAAATACTAGTTTGGTTAAACGCTTATTGCATGCCGAAGGCTTGGGTTTATTGCTGATTGCGGTGCTGGGATATGCTTGGCAAGGGTTTAGTTGGTGGCAATTTGGCCTAGCTTTGTTTGTGCCCGATATGGTGATGCTTGGCTATTTATGGGGGCCAAAAGTCGGCAGCCTTTGCTATAATTTCGGCCATATTACGCTCTGGCCGTTGAGCTTTTTGGCGCTGGGAGTGCTGAACGATTGGCCAGTCGGCCTGCAAATTGGCTTGATCTGGTTGGCGCATATTGGGCTTGATCGCATGCTTGGCTATGGGCTAAAATACCCAACTCAGTTCAAAGATACCCATTTGGGGCGAGTTTAGAGGAGCAGCAATGGCCTACCCAGCCCAAACCGATTATCCAACAATTATTCGTACGGCCCAACGTTTGATTGAACGCGATGGGGTTGAGCAATTGGCCTTAGCCAGCCTTGCCAACGAGCTTGGCATCAAAGCTCCATCGCTCTATCGCTATGTGGCCAACAAAAATGCTTTGCTCAAAGGCGTGGTCACGGTCACAATTCAACAATTGTTTGCGGCGTATGATCAAGTATTGGCTACCAGCCCAAACGATGCGCAAAGCCAGTTGGTGGCAATTAGCCATGGGCATCGCCAATTTGCCCATGCACAGCCCAAAAATTATGCTTTAGCCCTGACCGCTGCAAGCCCTGAACAACGGGCTGATCCTGCGCTGTTGGTCGAAATGGTATTGCCAATTCAGGCAATCATGGCCCAAATCAGTGGTCAAGAGCATTCACTGGCAGCTTTGCGCGGCTTATTGGGGCTGATTCATGGCTTTGTGCTGCTCGAACTCAATCAACAACTCCAGCGTGGCGGCGATTTAAGCAGCGCCTTCGATTTGGCAGTGCGCAGCTATCTGGCTGGCCTAACCACCTTGGCAGCAGCTTAAAGCATCGTTAGCAAGACCATGAGCAAGGCAATCAAACAAAATAATACGATGAATGTTTGAGTACTACCATAGAACGCCTCTAAATTATAGGGCTTGCTAGGATAGCCGTGGTGTGCCCTGCGGTTGCGTGGTTGGTTACGTTGCAAATCCTGCTCAGTTAGTTGAATGTCGCTGGCGGTTACACGGCGGCGCTTCAAATACGCCCCAATTTCCTCGCTCGAAACCTGCTCTGAAAGCTGTTGGGCGACATCAGCCAAGGCTTCTGGCTCGCGTTCTGGAGCCAAATTGCGCTCAAATGTTGGTTGATGTTTGGTTGTTGTCCGAGGCTTAATGAACTGGCGTAGTTCAACCCGAAGCACACTAAGTTCTTGGCGTAATGCCTCCACCTCTTTTTCCAAGCGGGTAATTCGGTTACGAGCATCTATATCTGTCATTTTAAAAACCCCCTAATCTATTAACATCAAACCTAGGTACGTTGCAGGGTCGTGTGGAGTTGCTATAATGCCCGCAGCAACGACGCTGATGAGCAATGGTGCTAATTCACATACATTCCCACTGCGGAGGCTTTTGGTATGAAGAAGATTCCTGTTGGTGTGCTAGGCGCAACAGGGATGGTTGGACAACGCTTTTTGAGTTTGTTGATCGATCACCCCTATTTTGAAGTAACGGTAGTTGCCGCTTCGGAGCGTTCGGCTGGTAAGACCTTGGCCGAAGCTGGCCGCTGGATGATCGGCGGCGAAATGCCTAGCCAATTTGCCAAGATGACCGTCCAGCCCGTTGATCAGGTTGGCGATGTTGGCTTAGTGTTCAGTGCCTTGCCCAGTGATGCTGCTGGCCCGACCGAAATTGCTTGGGCCAAATCAGGCGCGTTGGTTTTCTCAAATGCTGGTGCACATCGCCGCGATCCACTTGTGCCGCTGTTAGTGCCCGAAGTCAACCCTGACCATGTTAATTTGTTGGAATTACAACGCCAACAGTATGGCTGGAGCGGCGGCATTTTGACCAACCCCAACTGCACAACCACCCATGCTGTGTTGCCAATGCGAGCTTTGCACGATGCCTTTGGCCTCACCAAGGTTTTGTTGGTGAGCATGCAAGCAATTTCGGGCGCAGGCTATCCAGGTGTGCCAAGCCTCGACATTATTGACAATGTTGTGCCGTTGATCAAAGGCGAAGAAGAAAAAGTTGAGTGGGAGCCACGCAAGCTTTTGGGTACGCTTGGCGCTCAGGGCGTGGAAGAAGCCCAAATCACAATTAGCGCTCATTGTAATCGGGTGGCGGTTATTGATGGCCATACCGAGTGTTTATCATTGGCGTTCGAGCGTCCGCCCGCCGATGAAGCTGAATTGATCGCGGTCTTGCGTGAATTTAAGGCTGAACCACAAGCGCTCAATTTGCCAAGTGCGCCAGCCCACCCAATTTTGGTAACTGAATTGGCCGATGGCCCGCAGCCACGCCGTGATCGCGATGCTGAGCGTGGTATGGCGACGACCGTTGGGCGCGTTCGCCGTTGCCCAATTCTTGATTACAAATTAGTTTTGTTGGGGCACAATACCTTGCGCGGAGCCGCTGGGGGTTCGTTGCTCAACGCTGAATTAATGGTTGCCAAAGGCTTGATCAAAGCCTAAAATGCGCTGCGCACAGAACCGATGGTGAGGAATTCTGTGCGCAGTGACTTTTAAATAGTATTGATCACCACGATGATCAGGCCAACAACCATAAATGCGCCACCGACTGAGCGGAAGGTTTGGTGAAGGCGCTGCGTAAACACCATATCTGTGCCACGGCGGGCATCGTTATAAAACCATTGCTCACGAAATTGGCGTGAAACCAATAACACACCACCAAAGAGCATTAATAACACTGCAAAGATAACCATCACACACCCTTCATACAACTGGATACCTAGCTGTATCCTATCATATCAAGCTTAATAAATCATTGGCTGATTTAGGCTATAAATATAAGAATTTGATTAATATTCTATAGCTCATTAGTCATCAAGCTGATAGTACCATATTCCGCATACCATCGTACACACTACTAATACTACAAACTAGCACTATTTGTTCCAATAGACTAAAACGAAAAAGCTACCCGTAGGCAGCTTTATACGAAACAGCGCTTGGTGTTTTCGTGGTTGAATTAAGGCTAACGTCGTCGCCACCAACGTTGCTTTTGGGGCTGGATGAAATAAGGTTCAGCCAGTGGAATTTGGGCATCAGAAAGCAGCAAGTGTGGTAATTCTTCGACCATCCGCCGTGCTCGATGCTCGCCAACCAATTGAGTTGCCACCTGAAAGGCCTCGCGCATTGCGGGCGCACGTGCACCAGTGGGCGCATGGGCATCGCTAGCAATAATTTGGGCCAAATTATGGTAGACCATTTGGGTTGTGATATCTTGCAAGCGCTGGCCGTGCCAGCCAACCAAACTGGCGGCGGTTATTTGCACAACTACGCCACGCTCAATTAATGGAATCAATAGATTAGGATTATCTTGGAAGACGCGGGTGCGTTCGGGGTGGGCCAGAATAACGCGATGACCAGCCAGTTGTAAATCAAAAATCGAACGTTGCAAATGTTCAATCACAATATGCGCGGGCGTTTCTAACAAAACGGCGCGACTCGTGCCATAGCCCAACAGATCGCCTTGACGCAACCGCTCGGTCAAATCGCTAGCAACTACCATTTCAGTGCCTAAAACGACTTGCAAGCCTAATTTGGCACGTTGCAAATATTCGCGCAGTTGCACCACCAAATCACGTAAGCGTGATGGTAGATAGATTCGCGATTGCGAAGAGCCAGGCCCGTGTGGAGTAGCGGCCACACACGTCACACCCTCGGCGACTAAGGCGCGGGCAATTGCTAACGAACCACTCCAATCGGCAGGGCCATCATCAATACCAGGCAGAATATGACAGTGTAAATCGTACATAGGGTGCGCCTTGTTTTAGTTTCAAACAGACCAAGCAAGTATACCACTATGCCATCGCCCCATAGGAGTGATTTAGGGGGGACGATATGGAGTAGTAATTAACAAAATTAAGTTAATCTCTATAGGTGATGGATTATACCGCTATAGGATTAAAAGTCAAAGGATTATGTTTGGTTAAAGCAAAAGTACTAGCCAAACTAGGAAAAAAAGCCTTGTACTTGACGAACAAGTGTGCTATACTGGCTTGCAGTGGCGACGTGCAAGTCTGCCGCACTTTTTCGTAAGCAAGAGTATCTACAAGGAGTCCGAGTAATGGCAATTTCACCCGAAAAAGAAAAGGCTTTGGCCGCCGCCCTCAGTCAGATTGATCGCCAATTTGGTAAAGGCGCAATTATGCGTATGAGCGATCAACGCTTATCGATCGAAGCAATTCCAACTGGCTCAATTGCGCTCGATTTGGCGCTTGGGGTCGGCGGGATTCCACGGGGTCGGGTGATTGAAATTTATGGTCCAGAAAGCTCAGGGAAAACCACCCTTACCCAACATATTGTGGCCGAAACTCAAAAAATGGGTGGCGTTGCTGCTTTTATCGATGCTGAACATGCTTTTGATCCCGTCTATGCCGCCAATTGTGGTGTCAACGTTGAAGACTTGTTGGTCTCACAACCTGACACTGGCGAGCAAGCGCTCGAAATTTGTGAAACTTTGGTGCGCTCAGGTGCAATCGATGTGATTGTGGTTGACTCGGTAGCTGCGCTCGTACCACGCGCCGAAATTGAAGGCGACATGGGCGATTCACACGTTGGTTTGCAAGCCCGTTTGATGTCGCAAGCCTTGCGCAAGCTCTCAGGTGCTGTCTCCAAATCACGCACAGCTTTGATTTTCATCAACCAATTGCGCATGAAAATCGGCGTGATGTTTGGTAATCCTGAAACTACCACCGGCGGCAATGCGCTCAAATTCTATGCCTCGGTGCGCTTAGATATTCGCAAAGTTGAAAGTATCAAGCAAGGTCAAGATGTGACTGGCGCTCGCGCACGGGTCAAAGTTGTTAAAAATAAAGTTGCACCACCTTTCCGTCAAGCTGAATTCGATATTATGTATAACGAAGGCATCTCGCGCGAAGGCAATATTGTTGACGTTGGTGTGACCATGGAAATTCTGCGCAAGAGCGGGGCTTGGTTCTACCTTGGCGATGATCGCTTGGGCCAAGGCCGCGAAAATGCCAAACAATTCCTTAAGGATAATCCAGCTTTAGCCGATGAAATCGAAAAGATGATTCGGGCAGCTTCACCAGGCGCTCCTACCGCCAAAGTCATTGTTGGGGCGGCGGCTGCCAACGGTGCTGCGCCTGCCGATGATGGCGATGGGATTTTCGACGACGAATAGTCAGCGTTATCAATTGATTACAGAGGGCGTAGCATTGGTGTGCTGCGCCTTTTTGTTTGAGGAATTGCCATGCCAACTGGAACCATTACCATGCTCGAAATTCAACAGCGCGATCACGAACGGGTCAATTTGTACATTGATTCGGTGTTTGCCTTGGGTATTAGCTTGCGCACGCTGGAACAGCAAGGTTTATACAAAGGCAAGGTGCTAAGTGAAGCCGATTGGCAAGCTATCGCCAAGGCTGAAGAGATCGATAAGGCCTACAATGCGGCTTTGGTTTTTCTGGCAGCGCGGCCACGCTCTAGCCAAGAAATTCGTACCCGCCTGCGCCAACGTGAATTTCCCGATGAACATATCGATTTTGCGCTTGAAAAACTGGCTCAACTTGGCTTGGTTAACGACGAAGCCTTTGCGCGGTTTTGGGTCGAGAATCGCCAACAACATCGTCCCAAGGGAGCCAGAGCGATTCAGGCAGAGCTGAGCCAAAAAGGGGTCAAACGCGAATTGATTAGCGAAGTGTTGCATGAACTAACCGACCAAGATGAGGAACAAGAACGAGCTTTCAGCGTGGCGCGTACTGCTTTGCGGCGCTACGCCAACGAGCCAACCAAAATGGCTTTTAGCCGCAAAATGGCGGGCTTGCTGCAACGGCGTGGTTTTGGCTTTGACACAATCAAACCTGTGCTTGATCAACTTTGGCAAGAGCTGCAATCAAATGGCGAAGCTGATGAAACCGAAGCGGACGACATTGATTAAGCTGCTCGCCGTATATGGGTTTGGAGCAATGATTGGATGGCTTTTTCGAGCGTCAGATAATTTTTCACCAAATTTGCCTGCATATCAAGCGAAACTAAGGCGGTGGCAACTTCAGGGCGCAAGCCAACCAAAATGGTTTTGGTGCCAAGCAATTGAGCGGCCTTGGCAATTTGAATAATTGTTTCAGCCACGACTCGATCGATCAATGACACACCTGTAATATCTAAAATGATCGTATGCGCACTCGAACGTTCGATTGCTGTAAAAATATCATGCTTCAGACCTTGTGCATGTTCGGCGGTCATTTCGCCAATCAAGGGCGCGATCAACACGCGTGGCAAAACTGGAATGACTGGGATATTTAATTGAGCGACAATTGTTTGACTCGTTTGTAATTCACTGAGGGCTTGTTGCAGAACTTTTTCGCGTTGTGCTAGCTCATTTAGAGCATTTTGTAGACTTTGGTTGCGTTCGTCAAATTTTTGCTCTAATAAATGCTGCAAATGTTGTGATTCATCTTCACGCTGGATTAAATTATAAATCTCCATATGCAAGCTGCTACCAAATCGCTCAACTAATAAAGCTTGGCTGACAATGGCAATTGTCATCGTTACGAAGATAACCCAAAAATTTTCGATCATGTCGATTGGCTGTAAAATTTCAGTCGATTCAAGTATCCCAATTGATGTTACGATTAAAATTGAGATACATACATTCAAAATCAAGACATTACGGTTATTTAGCAATGCACTAATAATTAAAGGAATCGCGAAAAAGATAAAACCATAGGTACTATTTTCACGTAAAATCCCAACGACCGCATAGCCTATCAGCAACATCAATTGAATGCTGGCACTTACAATCATTGCTGCTCGTTGCAAGTGATTGCGGCGTAGCTGCTGGAGCGCAATCGCTGCACCAATGCCCATGGTTGAATAAGTTCCCATCGCCATAAGTAGCTGTTTGAACGTATCGGATGTAGAAGGAAACGTTACGAAAATAAGCGCCGAACTGAGCACTCCAACAATTGCAATTCCAACTAACCCGAGCACAATTGCTTGAAATGCCCGTGCTTGACGACGTTCAATCAGACTTGTCTGTGGTAATTGATCAAACCATACGCGCCAGCGGCTCAGCATAGCCTGTTCCTCTTTGGTGCTAGTTCAATTCTCGTCGTTGATTGATCAGCGATAAAACTGCTTGTTCAAGATTGGCAAAGGTTTCAATCGCTGGAAAATTAATGTGGAGCGCGATCAGGGTTTCGGCAACTTCGGGCCGTAAACCAACCAAAATAGTGCGAACTTCAAGAAACCGCACAGTTCCGGCAATATGTAGCAAGGCCTTGCCAATAAACGTATCGATGGTTGTCACGCCAGAGACATCAAGAATAATTGTATGGGCCTTGTTGGTTTCAAGCGCATTGAAAATATTCTCGGCAAACGCCTCAGCCCGTTCACCTGAAACCTCGCCAACCAAAGGAATAACCAAAATCCTTGGCAAAATAGGTAAGACGGGCGCACTTAGTTGGGTAAAAATCTGTTTGCTCTGTTGTAATGTGGCTAAAGTATGTTGTAAATCAAGCTCGCGTTGTTCAAGCTCAGCCAGCGTTTGGCTTAGACTGGCTGTTCGCTCGTTGACCGTGGTTTCCAGTGAATCACGCAATTGATTCAGCCGTACTTCGCGATCTAAGGCTTCATGCAAGGTCTGACGTAGATTACTGCCAAAGCGATCAACAATCACTGCCTGAAGAATTGTGAGCAAGCTAAATGTACCAATGATTGATTGGAGATTAATCGGCAGTAATAATTTACCAGCTAAGCCCCGCGATTCTGCTAAGCCAATCAACAGAAAAATCGCTAGCGATAGGCTGGTCATGGTTAGCACAACTCGTCGATTGCGTAGTAACCCAGCCAACACAATGGGCATCGAGAATGAAACTAAGATAAAGCCAATCGCTTGAGTATATACCCCAATTGCCCAAAATGAAATCGATAATTGGATGAGAAAGTTGCTAAGTAAAATCAAAATTGCTTGTTGCAGGGCATTAAAGCGGATTCGCCATAATACTAACAATGAACTCGACCCTAGCACACTATAGCCCACGATTGATAAAAGTAGTTGGTTCGCAGAGCCACTAGTGAGCGGTGCGGTAATTACGCCAATCACTGAAATGAGGATGAGCATAAGTACTATATGTTGGAGCAACATAGCTTGGCGACGTTCAACCCCATGTTGTTGTGGCAAGCGTTGGAGCCAAGCCTGCAAGCGCATAACCATAGAGGGGATTCCTTAGCTATCTAGATTCGCTTTATTATCCCCCCTTTGTCAATTATTTGCCTTGTTGTTTGTCCTGTTTTAAGTACCCCGTAGAGGGGATATTCGGGTTAGGCTGATCGTAGCGCAAGCGGCGCACTCAGCCCATTACTAATCTTCGGGGTTTGCTGAATGCCCGCCACATCGCTAGCATCGAGCACGGCATTGTAGGTTGCCTCAAATAGGCTTTGAATATCAGCAGTTTGGCCAGCGGCGATTTGCTCAACCAACTTGGCCGTGAACAACGAGTTTGGCTCGCCAGGCAAAATGTAGGATTGTTCGCTATCTTGGCAGCCAGCCAAAAGCACTTGATTGGCCGGAATTGGATCGCCACCAGCGCCAGCCGGAATCGTGGCATTGCCAATAATTTGCTTAACCAAGCCTGCTGGTAATTCTTTGGCGATCAAGCCCGCTGGAGCCATTGCACCTGTGCCACTATGGCAAGCGTCGAGTACCACCAACAATGGGGCTTTTTCACGGATTGGAGTTAGCCAAACTCGCAGTTCATCATCGCGCACAAAACTGCCTACGCCTTGCTCCATACCACATTCATATGGACATAAAAACTCCTCTTTGCCATCGCTCTCGTCACCATTATCGTCGTCGAAGCTGGCTCCATGGCCTGAATAATAGACAATCGCCAAATCATCAGCGGCGACCTCGCCTGCCAACCATTCCAGCGTCACCTGAATATTGGCTTTGGTCGCTTGATCATCAAACAAAACTCGCTCAAGCAAGGGCTGGGTACTCAAGGGTCGTAGCGCATTCAAAAAAACTTGGGCATCATCACGGCAAGTTGGCAACGGTGGAATCGCTGGATTGGCATAGACACTCACTCCAACCGCCACGACCAACAAACGCTTTGGCATAGATTGCTCCTTCTAACGCTTTCCAATTGGAATAAAAGCGGCCCAATAAAATGGATGGACTAAATGTGGTTTATTGGGCTGGGCCAGCATTTTTTGCTTAGCTTTGGTCAAGATTTCGGCTTTATCAGCGGTTGGTTGTTGGCTCAGCAACTCGAAATAAGCCTCAACTAAATCCATGGTTGCCAACACATCAACCGACCATAAGCTAGCAATAATTGTCGGACTACCGCGAAACATCAAGGCGCGGGTCAGGCCATTGATGCCCTCGCCACGTGAGATTAGACCCAAACCACCTTGGCATGCTGCCAAAAAAATCAATTCGGTATTGGGCATGCGTAATTCAAAAAGGTCATGAATGCCCAAAAATCCATCTTGCCCGCTCTGATCGCTGCTGCCATCAGGCGCTGCCAAATTAAACACCAAGCCCGAAAATTGCGGATATTTATCGTTGAACACGCCATGGCCCGCAAAAATGATGTAACGCATGGCCTGCTCAGCCAAAATTCGCTTGAAATTGGCTTCGTTGGATTGAAATTCAGCTTGATAGGGCGTGTGATCGGCTTGCCAAGCGGTTAATTGCAGGGTGGTTCCATGTGCAGCCAAATCGCCCAATACCTTACTGAGCACACTGGTTTGGCTCAAATCGTTGTAGCTAATCATCAATTCTTGGGCGTAGATATGGCCTGGGTAGACGCTTGGCACATTGGTTTGATAGTTGATGTTGTAAACGCCCAGCGCCAGATTTGCTGCTTGGGTTGCTGCTTGTTGCTGAAGTTGCAGCCAAAGGCTAATCGATTGGGCAGTGGAAATTGTGGCGTGATTCAGCCAATAAAATGGCACGAGATCACGGCAAATTTGCTCAGGCGTAGCCTGGTCAGGCGCTTTTTGGCGATAGGTCGCAGGATCAAGTGGCTGCTGGTTGGCATCAACTGGGTCATCGAAAAACAGCAAATCAAACGGTAAATAATACAAAATCCCATCTGGAATGATGATTAATTGTTTGCCACGTAGCTGCTCTTTTAGCCCCGCCGCCCAGAGCGGCCCTAACAAACACTCAACAACATGGCGATTAGCTCGCACAAATTCTTGCCAACGCGCCGCCCCACGCTGGGCATACCAAATCAAACGGGCCACGGCATATTCAATTTTGGCGCGGCAGGCTAGCTCAAATGCTTGCAACTGCTGACCATCGGTATATAGCAAATAGCTCCATTCGCTGCCAATCGTAAAGCTCAAAATCACCGTGTTGGGTCGTTCGGCCAAGGCTTTTTGTAAGTTTGGCCAGGTTATTAGTTGCGGCTGGAGTTCTTGATTTTGGCTTTCCAAGGCTTGGGCAATGCTGCTTTGGAGCGCTTGCCAATCGGCAAATGCAGCTCGCTGATCGTTCAATAATTTAACTAAATCGTCGCCAGCGGGCTGTTGCATGGCTAAACGAATTGCCATGCTTCGCGCGGCCAAGGCGGCGGCCAGAGCTAGCCGTTGCTGCTTTAACTCAGGGCTGAGTTCGCGCTCACGATCAATTTGGCTGGCCTCAAGCAATTGTTCAAAGCCATGGGCACGCAAATTTTCACTCAATTGCAATAAGCTAGTGCGGTCGCTGGAATGCTTGAAATGAAAATGCATCGCGCATTCGAACACCTGAAATTTATCTTGCAGCGCGGCCATTTGCCAATCGCTTTGCTGCACATTATTGCGCAACACTTGCACCAAGTCGCAGGCATTGGCGTAGGCTTGTTGGGCTTTAGCCAGATCGTTGAGCGCTTCGTAGGCTCGTGCCATGGTCAACCAAACTCGCCAGCCAGCATCGGGAATCAACACGCCGCGCATTTGGGCTTGTTTCAGGGCTGCTTGGGGCTTGAGATCGCTCAGATTGAGCGCTTTCAAGCAGTTTTGGGCGGAATTCAAGGCTTCGGCTGGCTGCTTCAGCAACAATTGAACTTCGCTGATATTGGCAAACAACACCGCTTGCAGCACCCGATCCGCCGTGGTTTGGTTGAGCAATGTCAAGGCTTGTTGCAATAAGCTCAAGGCTTGTTGATAAAGCTGGGCTGGCTCCCCTAAATCCTGCAAGCTTGCCGCCAAATCGCTGGAAAACCAACTAGACTCAAGCAGCAAATTAGCTTGGAGCCAAACAATATTGGCTTGGTTGGCGATGATCAAGCTGCGATATTGAGCCAAATTCGGCTCTTGCTCAGCCAAGTTTAATGCCTCGGCATAAGCTTGTTGCGCTTGAACAAGCGCTTGACGATGCTTGGTATATTTCAGCCCTAGAAAATGTTCGGGTGGTTTATCGCCGCGCAATAGCACTTGCTCGGTTTTGTCGTAGGTCACATAGCCGCGATGATCAAGCAAATTATTGCGGACAAAGGCGATATTGCCCCGATTGATCGCTGCCAAACATTGGCCCTCACGATCATCAGCGGCCAGCAAATTGGCAAGCTTGACATAGCATTGTTCAGCCGCCGTGTAATCGCCCAACATCACCAAACTATTGCCCTGCCATTGGGCTAATAAGCCACCAAAAGCCTGATTTTGGCTAGTTTGGCTAGCAAAAGTTGGCTCGCTGATTAATTGCTGGCTGGCTGCAAGGGTTGTGGCAAAACAGTGTTGGGCTAATTCAGGTTGGCCTGCTAAAAAAGCCAATTCGCCCCGCAGAGCCTCGGTCAATAAACCCAATGGCGCAGTTGTGCTGGGAATTTCGGCGAGCAACGCTTGGGCTTGAGTCACGTTAAATAATTGATGTTCAGTCCACGCCAGCCACCATTGCAGTACCATCCGATGGCGTGCCCCAAGCTGCTCATCGACCAAAACCCCTGCCAACAAGGCTTGCCAATGGGTTTTTAGCTGGTTCAAAAGTAGGTTTTTGGGCGTAGCAAAGCGCAAAATATTCGGCATTGGCAAATTAACCGCTGGCAACGGCACGCCACGTTGCGGAGTTGGAGCAGGCGCTTCCTCGCCTTTACCATCGTCGGGGGCAACTTCGATTGGCGTTAACGCCATAATTGCTTGCTGAAGGGCCTCAAGCAAGGTTTGATCATCAGGGTTGTGCAGCCGATAAGCCAGCAAAACTGCCTCAAGCATCGCCCGCAAATCATCGATCAAGGCTGGTTTTAGCTGATCGTCGAGCCAAGGCACAAGCTGCTCAGCGGCCTTGGGATGCGCCTGTTGAGCACGCTTGAAACTCGCAATAATCCCAGCATAATCGGCCAAATCGCGCTGAAGCAAAATCAAACTAATCGCTGCTTCAAGTTCATTTAGTTTGGCCAAACCTTGGATAATTGGCTGCCACAGCGCGGCAATATCGCCAAACAGGGCATGGGCATGCAACTCGCAAGCATACAATTCAGCCTCATCGGCAACGCAAATTGTCCAGCTGGCCGAGCGCGGATCGCTGCTCACGCTGCTACAAAACGAGCGCAAAGCATCGATTTGTTTGGCGCTCAGGGTTGGTTGGTCGGCTTGCCAGCTGCTGGGAAGTTGCAAAGGTAAGTTGGTTTGCTGTTGCTGCAAGTCGCAATAACGTTGTGGATTGCCATGCCACAGTGCCAGTTGCTTGGCGCTGGCAGTTATGCGTTGGCTAAAATCTTGATCAGGCCAACAATTGGCCTTGGCTTGTTGCTCCAAACCCTCGAATACGGCGGGAATCCAATCGTAGAGCACCAATTGCAAGGCTTGGTGCAAGGTTGCCCCTTGTTGATATTGGGGATTTAAACGTTGTTTGGCCAGCCATTGAGTCAACCAAGCGGTGGTCATCGTTGCCTCCAAGTGCACTAACGGCAGCAGCGTAGCAAATGCCCAACATTCGCGCGGTCATGCCAATTTTCGCCAATCTGTGGCTCTAAGTGATTAACGTTCCAAGGAGTGATTTTATGCAACAGTTTTGGCAACGTTGGCAGCAATTGAGCAATTGGCAGCGCTGGCTTGGGCGAATCATCGTGCTAAGCTGCCTAGTAATCGCTTGGCAAGCTTGGCAACATCGCCCTGATGGCAATATTCACCTGTTCGTACCGTCGATTGCTGGCAATAGTGTTTTGGTGCAAACGCCCAACGCCAAGCAGATTATCATCGATGCTAGCACTGATCCAGTGGCGATTATGGCGATTATGGGCCAACGCTTGCCATTTTGGCAACGCCAGATTGATCTATTAGTCTTGACCAGTAACGAGCCACAACAATTAAGTGGAGCCTTGGCGTTAGCCCGTAGTTATCAGATTAATTTGGTGCTAGCCCCGGCTTTCGAGCCAAATCCTGTTGCTGCTGAGCTAGCCCAAGCCTTAACCCAACAACAAAGTAGGGTAGTATTAATCGAATCAGGCCAAAAAATGACGTTAGATCAGGTGCAGTTGACGATTCTTGCTGCGCCCAACGCCCAATCTCAAGCGATTATTCAGCTCCAGTTTGGGGCATGGCACAGCCTGATTGGCCTCAACCCAAGCGATCAAGTTGCCAGACAATTGGCGGTAGCAGCAAATCAATGCCAGGTTTTGATTTGGCCATGGTCGCGCGGCGATGATCGTTTGCTGGCCAGCCGCTGTGGTGCACAAGCCCTGATTTATAGCCAAGGCCAAGCGGAACAACAAGATCCGCGCAGCTATTTTGCGCGGGGTAGTCAAGAACGGCGCTTGCTCCACGAAAAACTCGATGGCTCGGTACATATTCGCAGCGATGGCCAACAGATGTGGTTGCAAACTCACGCCCAACCCTAACCATGCTAAAATATGCCACATCCCCACACTAAGGAGGCCAGTATGCGCAAAAAAGTTGCCCGTGCCTTATTTAATGATCAACCTGTTGAACAATCAACCCCGCCAAAATTGATTAGCTTTGGCAGCAATCGCAGCGATCAATGCACGTTATATGATGCTCCTGCCAAATTTGAACAATGCTTGGGCTGCGAGTATCGGCGTGGTAGCAAAGGGCTAGGTATTCTGTGTGGCCATCGTTTTGGGCTTGATCCAACCTATATCAACGGCGTACTAACCCAAATCCAAGATGATGAGATTCGCCCGCTTTAGCCTCATCAGCGAATAACTCCACGGCGGATGGCAATTTCAACCACCCATAAGCCTAAGGCAAGCGCAATCAGCCATGGCCACCATTGGGTATTGCTGGTTTGGTTGGCAACTTGCAGGCTGGGGGCAATTTGCTCCAAGCTGCCGATTTGGCCTTGCCCAAGCCCGACCAATTGCTCTAACAGTGCGGGGTTAGCCGAAACCGCCCATTCACGATTGTAGGGATGAATCACGCCAGCTTGGGTTTCGAGCCGATTTGGGCCTTGCTCCAACGCTGCCAAAATATGGTACGCGCCAGTTTGGGAGGCATCAGCCAGCGCTTGATAACGACCTGGCGCAATTTGGGGTGCACGCAAGATTTGTTCGCTGCCATTGGGAGCCAGCACCCGCAAGCCTACATCAGCCAAATCGTAGAGTTCGCCCGTTTCAGCTTGCGCATCGAGAGTGATAATTGCTTGATTCTGTTGCAATTCGCTGCTGACTCGGAGGTCGCCCCGGGCGGGGTTGGGGTAAGTTGCGGCGATAATTTGCGCCAGGGTATTGCCCCAATTTGGCCAAGGTCGCCATGTGGCAGTCCAACGTTCGCCGCTATCCGAGGTAAAAGCAGTGGCGCGACCAAGCCCATATTGCCAAGTTGCCAGCAAAATATCGCCTTCGGTAGTGGTCAATAATTGCTCAGCTTCAGGTTTGGGCGTAACCGCGACATAACCACCAAACGGCGGGATTTCGCCGAGGTTCAGGCCACGAATCGCGGGGTGCGGCGTAGCAAGATTAGCCTGAAATTGGCCCTCAGTTAATGGATTTTCGCGGGCAATTTCGGCTTCTTGCAAGGTCAATCGCGGCAAATCATCGGGTCTAGAGGCAAAATGATAGCGTCCCGCACCCAATTTGGCCAACGATTCGAGCAGCACGGTATCAGCATCGCCGCCGATCGCAATTGTCGAAAGCGTAATGCCTTGGGCACGTAACGGAGCGATCAGCGATTCATAGGAGCTTTCGCCGCCAGAACGTCCATCTGTCAACAGCACGGCATGACGCACTTTGCCAGTTTGTTGAGCCAGACCGCCCATCCCAACTTCCAAAGCGGCATAAATATCAGTTCCACCGCCAGCACTCAAGCCAGCGATATTATTTTGAATTTCGCTTAGTTGCACACCTTGACCAACCTTGGTAAAGGTCACTGTCCAATCGTTGGTATCATCGAATGCCAGCACGCCAATCGTATCATCGGCTCCCAAAGAATCGGTTGCGGCAATCGCGGCAGCTTTGGCAAGGCTAAATTTATCTTTGCCCGACTCGCCCAACATACTTGCCGAGCGATCCAGAATCAGCAGCAGAGTGACGGTTGGGCGCTCACGGCGGGGCGGCGGCTCCATTGAAACTGGCAACAATTCTTCGAGCGGCGTGCCAGCATAACTGCCCAAGTTATAGCTATTGGTTCCACCTAATACAACCACACCATGGCCAAGGCTGCGCACAAATTCACGCAAGGCCAATTGCTGATCAAGGCTTAAATCGTTGGCAGAAATATCTTGGAGCACGATTGAATCGTAGACCCTGAGTTGGCTGAGGCTGGTCGGCAAGGCGGCAGGGCGTAAGGCTTCGGTCACCAAATTAGCAGCTTCTAAGGCATCGCGCAAGTTGGCTGAGCTATCTGGTGAGCGTTCGATGATCAATACTCGCGGCGGTGGCCCAACCACCGTCCAGGCATCAAGTTGATTGTTGGCAGGTTGTTGATCGTTGGTGGCTAGCAATGTTGCCTGAAAACGATGGAAGCCGCGAGCACCAGCGGTCGATTGAAATGAAACCAGATTGCGGCCTTGTTCAACATTAATTGTTTGACCGGCCAAGCCCACGCCGTCGCTACTCAATTCGAGGCGCACTTGACCATCAACACTCGAATAGAGCACCACATCGGCACTAAATCGCTCGCCTTCGCGCAAAGCTGGCGGCACAAGCAGCGATTCCACCCGAATATCGGTTTCGGGGTAGCTGATGGGCACGCCATGCAAACGAATTGAGCGCTGCGCAAATGTACTAACCTGATTTTGCCCATTGGTGGTAGTGCTAGCACCATCGCTGAGCAGAATAATATCGCCACCTTGCGGCAACAAACCACTAGCAAATTGCAATGCTCCCGCCAAATCGCTGCCATTGGGGTCAATCGCTGGACGTTGGTCGGTTTGGCTCACCCGCACATCGGCCCCAAAGGCCAATAAGCGCACTGGACGTTGCTCGATTTGTTGTTGATAGAAGCGCACAGCCTCATTCCAAGCGGCATCACGCAACTCGCTAGGCAAGTTGGCCGATTGATCAACCAGCAAAATCAAAGGGCTAGCTTGTTGATTAGCTTGGTTGCGCGGTAAGGCCAGTGCCAGCAAAATACAGGCTAAGCTCGTCAAGCGCAGCCCAACTACCCGCCAATCGAGGGTTGTTTTGCGGGCAATCCACCAGCCACTCAATCCTATAACCAGGAATAATCCCAAAAATATCATGCAATCGCCATCACGAGGTAAGCTTAACGAATCATTGTTTGAAGCATACCATAAATAAAATGATGAGTGATGAAGGCCTATTTAATGACGGTGTTACGCCATACGATCTTGGCTATATTGGCTATGCTAGTCCCTTAGTTCGTTATTGGTGAATTGTTGCCTACCACGCACGTGTGCGAGAAGGCGAGAGGGTGAGAGACTATCAAATTAATCAAATTTATGAAACTATTTATAAATCGTTAGTAGTCCAGCATCGGGCGATAATTGTATCATCAACGGTTTCAGCTAGCACTAGAAAAAGCTGGCCTGTTGGTCGTCAAGGGCGATTTAGTGCTAGGCTATTCTAGCGCCTCACTATACCAAAAGCCCTGTTTCAGTACTTGAAACAGGGCTTGGGTTAATGATTAAGCTAAACTTGGTTCTATCGCAACTGCTCTATGTCATTATCAGTACCAAATTGGATCTTAATAACGTGTACTTATTTAGGTATTAAAGACTTGCAGGTAAATTGTTAGCAATTCGGCATCGGACGATAATTGCACCACCAATATTTGATAGCTTTTACCATTAACAAATTGATAGACATAGCGATATTGTTCAGGTTGAAGATTTAAACTATCAAGTTGCCACCAAGCTTTGGCCTCACGGTAAGGGGCTGGCAGCGAAGCAAAGGAGTCAGGGGTTGTTTGGAGTGATTCGCTAATCGGTAGAGTCGTTAGCCAAGCATCGAGCGCAGCAGCAGGCAAATCGAACCGCGCAATCACCATGGTATCCAAGGCTGATTCGCCGTGGGTATGCACATTGGTCGCTTCAGCAGGAAGTGCAAAGTTCATGAAGCGTTCAATCTCTGCCCGGTTCAAGGGACTACTGAGATCACGCAAAGCAGCCTCAACCGTAGCATCGTGATTGGTTTGGTTATTCACGTGATTATTCTCCTCGCAACTAGATAATAGTAATATGCTTAGTATGAAAAAAATATATTTCATCGATGTATCCTATCGTAAGTCAATTAGAAATTTATTTTAGACCAATAAATGAATCATAGGTATAAAAATGCTTCTGACCACTCGATGTCCCTGTTAGATCGTATTCTTGCGCGATCCCTGTCCCATGAAGCCTTCCCATTTCTTCATCTGTAATATGATCATTTGCAATTGTACTATTATCAATCCATTCAATTCCTGAAGATGGAATGGTAACCGCTTTACCTTGATCCCAGTTATATCGATCAAACATATGTACTTGAGAAATAACTTCGACATTTGGAGTTCCATCTAGAGCTGGAGTTACTCGAACATAAGCAGTTTGGGCATAACTAAATCCTCCTACTGCGTAATACCAATTTTTATTCTCACTTCGATCAGGATAAAAATTGGATTTCCAAGGAATTGTTACATGAAATTCTAATGGTTCGCCATGATAATCAGATCGAAGTTTTTGATTAATTTGGGGAATAATTTCATTTTCATACCTAAATTCAACCTTACTTTTAAATACAGGCATATCATCAAGCATATCATCGACGGAAACAGTGAGTGGCTCTCCAGAATTATTCAGGAAATGTTGCATATGATAGCCGGTTTCTGAAAAAACTCCGGAGAATCGTGCAAGAGTTGCAGCCCTACTCATTTTAGAATGATTGGCTTTATCCTGCTCAGTTGGTTGCCCCATTGCCCCATGTGTCCCACTTCCGTCGCCCGTATTAGGTTGAGTCGGCGGTGGCGGTGGCGATGGCATTGTGATGAGTTCAGGCTTTAAAGTTTTACTGCCATCTAAAGGTTCTGTATGCGGTAAATCTGGGAGTTCTAATGGGTCTACCATTAGTCGATTTTTAGATGAGCTGGCATTTATAGAAAAGAGAGCCGCAGCTTCGGCTTCAGCCGCTTGCATTAATTTGGCAATCTCAAGGGTTACTTGGGCACTAGTGTCAAATACATTAATCAAGCGCTGATAGGTTGGCACAATTACGCTCTCGAACTCCTGAAAACAGCGTTGGGCAGCTTGGCCTTGCCATTCGCCAGCGATCAGCGGTTGCATGCTGTGCTGAAGTGTTTAAAGTAGTTGTTGCATAGCATCGCGTTTGGTATTCAAGCGACTGGCAATCGATCCAAGTTGATCATAGTGCACCGCAATAATTGGGGCTGGCATAGTGCTCCTAAAAATAACTGGTAGTGGTGGTTGGGGAATGCAAGCGAGGAATGCACCACTCAAATTTCTCAGGCAGCACTATAACAAGCTAGTTTGTTCGTCGTCAAGGGTGATTTAGTGTTAGGCTATTCTAGTACTTCACTATACCAAAAACCCTGCTTCAGTACTTGAAACAGGGCTTCGGCAAACGATTAATCCAAACTTAGCTATACCGCAACTGCACTTGGCTTGAGAATCACAATCTTGGTTTCTTCGTCTTCGCGCGGCAAAGTCGAGGGTGTAAACACGACTTTATCAAGGGTTTCGTATTCCTTGAGTCCCATCTGATGCACAAACACGCTCAATGGCTCCAAATCGAGCGCTTCGAGCCGTTGTTGTTGATTGTCGTTATACAATGGCACAACCACTTTGGGGGCAATTTCGCTGATAATCTCGACCATGCCATCAGGCTTGATCACATGGTTGCCATTGCCAACTGGCACAAACAACACATCGACTGAGCCAATTTCATCGAGTTGGCTGGCAGTCAGGCCATGGCCCAAATCGCCCAAATGGCAAAAAGCCACATCATCAATATACATCACATAAATTGTGTTATGGCCATGTTTTTTGCCCTCGCCATCGGTATGCGCTGTACGAATGCCACGAATTAAGATATTGCTCACTTCGTATTCGCCTGGCCCATCGGCCACAAATAGCGTATCGCGCAATGGCTTGACCACTTCGACATTATTGTGATCAGCCTTGTGATGGCTGATGGTAACAATTTGGGCAGTTGGCTTGCCAATATCAAAGCCCACCGATTGATCGCAGGGATCAAGCACTACAATGCCTTCACGACCGCGAATCCGCACGCTGGCATGCCCTAAATACAGTATTTCTGCCATGATTTCCTTCCTAGATAGCCCGTTCGTTAATGACGCTTCGCTAAGGCAAAACTTGTGTTTTGGTTAAAACGATGGCTAGAATAGGCTGTTAAGCACAATCTTGCACCAACCAAATCATGCTTGGTTCATCGTTTGATGTCTGTCGCCCACCAATTGCCCTTTAGGGGGTGCAGGGGGATTAAAGCCCACTGCGTCTCCCGCCTGGAGGCGGGACGGAAGGGTGGTGATCAATGAATTGTTAAAAACTTACCCTTGTAAGGCGTGAGTGAGGGGGCTTAACAACAATCGTTCTCGTGCCAAGCTTATTTGGCACATGGGTTTCAG
>NZ_DOPT01000062.1:0-16140 GCF_003512625.1 Herpetosiphon sp.
GTCTGCCATTCCGCCACCTCGGCGCAACGAGCGGTATTATAGCGCATATTAGATTTTTTGGCAAATTAGTTGGTCATTTATTGATATAATATATCAGTAAAATTAATCTAGGATGAGGTATTGGCATGAGCCTTGAGCATGGGATTTATACGCTGCGCGAAGCTACCACCGCCGATTTGGCGGGCGCACGCCAGTTGATGTTGCGCACATTTGAGCAAGATTTTGGCTACGGCTATATCGCCAAATGGCATGCTGATGTTGATAATTTAGCCGAAGCCTATTTGGATAACCCCCGCCAAGTGTTGTTTGTGGCAGTCGTTCGCGCAACCAACGAGGTTGTCGGAACCTGCGCCGTGCGAACTGGCGGCCCTAAGCCACCCTACAAACCAGAATGGCTGGTTGAGCGTTATAGCACCGTCGCAACCGCCCAAATTGTGCGGGTCTATGTTGATCAAGCCCATCGTCGGGCTGGTTTGGCTCGCCGTTTGGTCAGCCTAACCCGCGATTGGATTTTGCATGAAGGCACGTATCGCACGATTTATTTGCATACCAACCCGGCAATTGCTGGAGCTGAGCAATTTTGGCGTTCGCTCCCAACCAGCGAAATCTACGATGATCGGCCTGATCAGGGCGAATTTCAAAATATCCACTTTGAAATGGATCATACAACGCCAATTATTTAATCATCAAGCGCGATTAATTCGCTTTCAGCATAGGTTAATTCACGAATAGCCGCCGCACATTCTTGCCAGCGATCTTGAGGCAATGCCAGCATCAAGGTAATATCGCTGGCAAAATCTTCACTTTCAATCACTGGATCAAATGTATTCAGCAAACGCCGCAATAATTCGTATTGATTGTAATTAATCGTCACCATACCAGTGCGACGAATGACTTGCTCTTTGGTTGGTAAATCATTCAGGGCTTTTTGTAAGGTTCCACTATATGCCCGAACCAAGCCGCCACTGCCTAATTTGATTCCGCCAAAATAGCGGGTCACGACTGCTGCGATATCGCCAATACCACTGCCTTGCAACACTTGCAACATCGGGCGACCAGCCGTACCAGCAGGCTCGCCATCATCGGATGAGCCAATTTCGGCTTGGGGGCCAAGCCCAATTTGAAACGCCCAACAATTATGGGTTGCGTCAGGATAACGCGCGGCAATCGTGGCAATCGCTTGTTTGGCTTCAACTAAGCTTGGCGCATGCACAACCGTCGCAATAAAGCGTGAATGTTTGATATCTTGTTCAAATTCATGCTCAGCTGCCGGAATTTGATAACGAGTTGGAGTCATCGAATTAACCTACTAAATTAATTGGCGTTCATAGGCAATCGCCACAGCCTCGGTGCGATTGTGCGCCCCAAGCTTTTGAAAAATACTATTCAGATGGAATTTAACTGTGCGCTCGGTAATATTAAGTTGGTAGGCAATTTGCTTATTAGCAAAGCCTTGGGCTAAATGTTGCAATACTTCATGCTCACGCGGCGTTAATTCAACCAAGGTTGTATCGCGCTGCACTTGGCGCAACAATTTCGAGGCAATCAAGGGGTGCAAGGTCGAGCCACCAGCATGAATCAAGCGAATTGCTGCAAATAATTCATCACGCGGAGCGCCTTTGAGCAAATAGCCCTGAGCACCAGCCCGCACCGCGCCAATAATCCGTTCATCGGTATCAAACGCGGTAAATACCAACACGCGTCGGTTGGTCGCCGCCAAATCAAGCCGCTCAAGCACCGCCACTCCATCGAGATCAGGCAACTCAAGGTCGAGCAATACCAGATCAGGTTGCAATTGCTGACACAATTCGACAGCTTGCAGCCCAGCGCTAGCCTCACCAACCACGGAAAAATCGGCTTGGGTGCTGAGAATTGCCACCAAGCCCTCGCGCACCACCGGATGATCATCAACCACCAAAATGCGGATCATTTGGAACTCCCCAGTGGCACAACAATACAAACCTCAGTCCCTGCGCCAAGGGTACTTTTGATTTCAAGGCTGCCGCTCAGCAACCGAGTACGCTCATTCATGCCAATCAGGCCAAAATGTTGGGGCTTGGGCAAGGTTGGGTCAAAGCCACAGCCATCGTCATGCACGCAAATTTCAATCTGGGTCGGCGTAGCGTGATATTCAATCACCACAGCGTTGGCTTGGGCATGCTGCCGCACATTATTCAAGGCTTCTTGCACAATTCGCAACAAGCCAACTTCGATCCGTAAGGGCAACGGCTGCAACGCGCCAATCGTTTGAATGTCAAAGCTGAATGGGTCATGCTCATGCTTCAAGGTTGCCAAGGCTTCAACCAAACTACGGCCTTCGAGCGGAGCCGCCCGCAGATCGAGTACCGAACGCCGCGCCTCATCAAGATTATAGCGCGTCCATTGTAGCGCTTGCTGAATTTTGGCTCGGCCACGCTCGGTAGCACCCGTTTCAAATAAAGCATCGGCGGTTTCAAGTTGTAGCAATACCGCAGTCAAGCCTTGGGCCAAAGTATCGTGAATTTCGCGGGCAATCCGGTTACGCTCCTCGACCGCACCCAAGCTGAGCGAGCGTTCAAATAGGCGTGTACGTTCAATCGCCATGCTCAGCAAATCGCCGACCGTGTGCAATAAACGCAAATCATCAGCGCTCAATTCACACCAATCAGGGCTAGCCACATTAAACACTCCAAGCTTGCGGCCATGGGCCATCAACGGAATTGACGAATGAAAACGCACCTCGGTACCTTGCGGAACGTGGCGCAAACGTGTGCAACGAATCACGCTAATGTTGGCAGCCCGTTCCAAATCATCATCGCGAAAACGTTCCAGGCAATAACAATCGTCTTCTAAGGCTTGGGGGTGGCACAACACAGGCGGCAGATGATAGGCGGCGGCCAAATAATGGGTCGTTTGATCCTCACGTAACAGCCAAACCCAACCTGTGTGCAACCCCAACAACTCAGCCACTAGTTCTAAAACAGTTTGTAACGCCTGATCAAGCTGCGTGCTCCGATTCAACGCCTCGGCAATTTGGTTCAAAATCATCAATTCATGGTTTCGGCGAGCCAAAACCGCTGGATCATTGCTCATTATCAACACCTTTTTGGCAATTTCGCCAAATGCCTAAATATCCATGCCAAATTTGCCACCGTTGTGGCTCTACTCTAACAACCATTTTAGTGCGAGTTTAAGCATATGAGCAACTATTTTATTTCAGTTAAAGAATTACCTACCAGCGAACAGCCGCGTGAACGCCTGCGCGACTTTGGGCCACAAGCGCTGTCTGATGCTGAGATTTTGGCGATTTTGCTACGGGTTGGCGTGCAAGGAATGAATGTGATTCAGCTAGCCCAATTATTGCTGCGCGAGCATGGCGGCTGGCATGGCCTGCAAAAAATCGAATTCAACGATTTATGTCGAGTACGTGGCATGGGCGAGGCCAAGGCTGCGCATATCAAAGCAGCTCTTGAAATTGGGCGGCGCTTGTTGCTGGCAGCGCCCAATCAGCCCTTGCAAATCACCTCGCCAGCCGATGTGGTGGGATTATTGCAAGTTGAAATGAGCCATCTGGATAAGGAGCATCTGCGGGTAGTGATTCTCAACACCAAAAACCATGTGCTCAAAATTGAAAACGTGACAATTGGCTCGTTAAATAGCGCTAGCGTGCGGATTGCCGAGGTCTTTCGTGAGCCAATTCGCCTGAATGCGGCGGCAATTATTGTGGTGCATAATCACCCGAGCGGCGACCCAACGCCCTCGCCCGACGATATTTTGGTCACCAAGCAACTGATTCAGGCTGGCCAACTGCTCGATATCGACGTGCTTGACCATTTGGTGATCGGTCAAGCACGTTGGGTCAGCATGCGCGAACGGCGGTTGGCATGGTTATAAGGCTATTCCGCCGAATTCAAATTCGATAACGTATGGCCCATGCGTTCGCGCTTGGTGCGCAGATAGGCTTGGTTTTCAGTGTTAGGGTCGGTTTCCAAGGGCAATTGTTCAACCACATGCAAACCATAGCCTTCAAAACCAATGATCTTTTTGGGATTATTGGTGAGTAGGCGTAAATCGCGCAGACCCAAATCGGCCAGCATTTGCGCTCCCAAGCCATAATCGCGTAAATCAGCAGGGAAACCTAGGCGCTCGTTAGCTTCAACCGTATCCAAGCCCTGATCTTGCAGCATATAGGCGCGAATTTTGTTGGTCAGACCAATTCCACGGCCTTCTTGGCGCAAATACAGCAACACGCCACGGCCTTCTTGGGCAATCCGTTGCATCGCTTTTTCAAGCTGTGGGCCGCAATCACAACGCAATGAGCCAAAGGCATCGCCAGTTAAACATTCGGAGTGCACCCGCACCAGCACTGGCTCGTCGGTTGAAATATCGCCCATAATCAAGGCCACTGCCTCCTTGGCTTGCAGATCAGGTGTGTTGATTTTGCTCTCATATGAGACGATTTGAAATTCGCCATAGGCCGTTGGTAAGCGAGCTTCAGCAGTGCGCGTAACTAGAAATTCACGCTCACGACGAAAGCGAATTAATTGCTCAACGCTGATAATTTTGAGATCATGCTTTTCGGCGAAAATCTCAAGGTCAGGCATCCGAGCCATCGTGCCATCGTCGTTCATAATTTCGCAAATTACGCCAGCAGGATACAAACCCGCCAAGCGTGACATATCGACTGAGGCTTCAGTTTGGCCAACCCGCCGCAATACGCCACCCTCGGCAGCGCGTAAAGGAAACACATGGCCAGGCCGCGAAATATCGCTGGGCTTGGAGTTTGGATTGATCACGGTTTGGATGGTATGCGCTCGATCATAGGCTGAAATTCCGGTGGTTACGCCTTGAGCAGCCTCGATCGACACCGTGAAATTGGTGCCAAACTTAGAGTTATTCGAGGTCACCATCATTGGAATTTCCAACTCGTCGAGGCGCTGACCAGTAATGGCTAAACAGATCAGCCCACGGCCTTCTTTGGCCATAAAATTAATTGCCTGTGGCGTAACAAACTGGGCAGCACACGCGAGATCACCCTCGTTTTCGCGATCTTCATCGTCTACGATGATCACCATTTTTCCGGCTGCATAATCTTGCAGTGCTTCTTCGATGCTTGCCAACGGCATACATTCCACTCCTTTGTGACAATGAGAACGCTCATTGTTTGGTACATACCCACAACCACCGATGACTAATCGGGGTTGGTTCAGTCAGCACGAAACAATCGTACACGGCCTCTATTGTAAACCCGTTTGCCTGTAAAAGTTGCTCTAATATGGCTTGGCTATAACCGCGTTCGGCATGTTGCTCACTAAATCGTTCAAACAGACCATCACTGCGTTGGGCAAAACCAGTTAATTGCAACCACGAAATACAACGTTCTGGCTCAAATTCTGAATGCATAATGTGGACATAGCCATCACGCTCATCAACTTCGACTGGCTGCCAAACATGCTCTAGAAAATAGGGCGTGTTAATATCGAAAATCCAGCGTCCGCCAGCTTCAAGCGCTGCCGCAACGCAGCCAAATGTCGCATCCAGATCAGCTTCTTCGAGCAAATAATTGAGGCTATCGTAAAAACAAGTGACCAGTTGGACTGGCTGGCTCACCTGCCAATCGCGCATATCAGCACGCCGAAAACGAATTGAGCGTTGTTGGGTCAGATCACCACGGGCTTTGCGTTGAGCTACCTTCAGCATCTCACGCGAGGCATCGATTCCCAACACATCCCAGCCCAAATCGGCGTGTAATAATGCCAGCGTTCCTGTACCGCAGGCTAAATCGATCATCGAACGGCCAGGAACGGGATGACGCTCCAGCACTCGCTGCAAATAATCAAACATCAAGACGCTAAAATGGAGTTGCCCGTCATCATAGTAACGGGCATAATCGTTATACATCATCGAATTATTCCAACTAATTTCGAGCGCGGTTTACTCGGCCAGCATTTTTCGGTCAAAGCGCACAATATTTTCAACATATTTCGCCAAAATATCAACTTCGATATTGACCGTATCGCCAACCTGCTGCTGGCCGATAATCGCCCAAGCCTGAGTATGGGCAATAATCGCCAAGCCAAAACTATCATCGGTGGTGCGCGTGATCGTCAAACTCGTGCCATCGACCGCGATAAAGCCTTTTTCGACGATATAGCGCATCAAGGCTGGAGCCACTCGAATCGTGATCGCTTTGGATTCGCCATCGGGTTCGATCGCGATAATTTCGCCAGTACCATCGACATGGCCTTGCACATAATGGCCGCCCATACGCCGCCCCGCAGCCAATGCTCGCTCCAAATTGACCGAACTGCCAACCTTGAGTTGCCCCAAATTGGTGCGGCGCAAGGTTTCAGGAGCCAAACCAACCTCAAACCAATCGGCTGCAAAGGCGGTTACGGTCAAACAAACTCCGTTGACCGCAATGCTATCGCCTAATTGAGCATCGCTAGTCGCCAGCGTACAGCCAATCCGCAGCGTATTATCGCGCTCTAGGCCCGTATTCGCGACCAAAATCGTGCCAATTTCTTCAACAATTCCAGTAAACATGGCAATTTTCCTTAACGAGGGGCTAGGGGTCAGATTCATGCTCCCCGCCTCACAGAATAGCTTCTGATCCCTCGCCCCTAACTGTAATGGTTCATTGCATTAACAACCAATTGTAACGTTCCCTCACCCCCAGCCCCTCTCCCACTGCGGCGGGCGAGGGAACGCCAATCGACGGCGCATCCCACCCAATCATTGTTAAGAAAGGAGGGGGCAGGGGGTGAGGGAACAAGAACAGTTGCCAATCTCATAAACCATTACACCTCGCCCCTAGCCCCTGATCCCTAGCCCAACACACTATCCAACAAGGCTGCATTAGTTTTTTCAGCTTCGTTGAGTGTATCGTTGGCTTTGCGCAATTCTTCGCCAAGCTGCTCCATTTGAGCACGAATTTCATCAAAGCTCTTGGAATGCAAAATAATATCGGTTATGCGCACTTCAAGGCTTTGTTGTTCGTGCATAAATGAAAGCATTGCATCAATTTCGCCAATCACGGTTTGGAACATATCGATTTTACCAGTCAGCACGTGTAAAATATATTCTTCGATTGTGCCGCGTAAAATCAAAGTATAAATTTCAACTGGTCGTTCCTGACCATAACGATGCACCCGCCCGATCCGTTGCTCGATTCGCATTGGATTCCATGGCAAATCGTAATTTACCAGGCGATGGCAAAATTGTAAGTTAAGCCCTTGACCACCACTTTCGGTTGAAAGAAAGACTTGAGCCTTGCCATCACGGAAACGCTCAACTGCATTGCGTTTTTGCATTCCGCTCAAGCCGCCGTGAAAGAGCACCGATTCAACCCCGTGATCAACCAAGAAATCGCGCAGGAATTCAAGGGTTGCCACAAACTCGGTATACACGATGATCTTGCTATCATCGTTTTTGATAATTTTCAATAATGTGCGGGCTTTGGATGGAATTTGCATCTCATCGACGATTTTCAGCAAACGTTCTAATTCGCCGTTATCAGCAGCATCCATCTTGCCCAAACGCGCCGACATCGCGCCACGTAAGGTATGTCCAACCGCGCGAGGACTCGAAGTCATTTCCTTGAGCAAGGTCATCAGCACCAACACCAATTTGGAAACTACAACTTTGCCATCGATGCTTTGCAAAACAATATCACCCTCAACGTAACGTTGATAGATATGTTTGCAGAAACGCACCATTGCATCGTGAAAATCGTGTTCATCATCAGTTAATTCAATTTCATGATGATGAATTAGGCGTGGTGGCAACTCAGTCAAGGTATTTGAACGTCGGTTGCGAATCATCACTTCGTTAAGCAAAGCACGTAAATGTTCAACATTACGAGCATGCCGCCGATCTTCCATAAACAATTTTTGGAATTGGCGTGGTCCTTTGAGATGACCAGGCCGTGCAACCGTAATCAAATTATATAATTCGCGCAGCTCGTTTTGAACTGGTGTTGCTGAGAGCAATAAACAATGCTTACGATTTAAATTGAAGACAAATTTATAACGCCCAGTACGGTGATTTTTGAGCATATGACATTCATCGATCACCAACATATCCCAAGTACGATCGGTTAAGGCTTTACGATAGGCTCCTTTCGCCCGATCGATCGAGCCAACCACCAAAGGATATTGAGCAATATCACTATCATCGCCTAAACGATGAAAATTCATGCCAAATTTATCGTGCATTTCTTCGAGCCATTGCTCAGAGAGTGGGGCAGGGGTTAAAATCAAACAAGTGCGAATCATTTCGCGCAAGTGATATTCTTTAATGATCAAGCCTGCTTCGATCGTCTTGCCCAAGCCAACTTCATCGGCCAAAATTGCATTACCATGCATCTCGCCCAAAACTCGCCGCACAGCCCGCAGTTGATATTCTTTAGCATCAATCGCCGCATATTCGAGCGAAAGTAGATGGTCAAAGCCACCTTTGAGCGTGTAATGTTCGGCTTGCTCGCGCACTGCCCAACGATCAGCTGGCGTGACGTGACCACTGAGCAAGCGTGCGCGTTCGCCATCAGTTGGTGGGCGAAAACGTAATTCGCCCAAAATTGGTGGCAAAGCTTGCAAGCGTGGCGGCGCAGCAACCGGAATTTGCGGGCGGGTAGTTCGCGTATTGGGAGTTAATGCCGATTCAAAATCAGCTCGAATCAAATGCTCATCTAACTCAAAGCCTAAATGCAAGAGATCAGCTTCAACTTCAGGCTGGTCAATCTCAGGCAATGCTTGGACAAGCTGCTCAAGCTCAAAGGTTGGCTCAGGCAGGCTGGCCAGAATCTCAAGATAACGCTGGCGACGTAATTCATCCATTGGTAAAAACCTATTTTCTACTGATTCGGCTTCGGGTCGTGAGCAGCTTCGCTTAGGCGTAAACGCGCCAAGGGCAACAACAAGCTGGCATGGCTGCGTGGGTCGAGTTCGGCAGCACGGCGCAAAAAGGCCACTGCCTCAGTTGGTCGCCCTTGATCCAAGGCGTTGGCTCCATAGCTCAAATAAAGTTCAACCAACTGCGGATCGCTGGCCAGTTGGACATAAATCGCCTCAGCTGGGCCATCGCCAGCATTGGTTGGCAATTCAGCTAATTCAGCTTGTTCGGCCTCGATTTCTTCGGCGCTCATACGGGCAGTCCGTGGAGCCGAACGACGCTGGGCTTTAATTTCTTCTTGAGCTTGGCGTGCCACATCGGCGGCAACACTGACTGCGCTAACCACTCGCCGCTTAGAGCGGGTATAGCTAAAATTAACAATTGGCAAATCGCTCAATGGGCCGTTATCCATTTCCCATTCGTTGATCAATTGCTCGGCGCGTTCAGCAATTTGGTCGAAGCATTCGCGAGTTAATGGGGTATGGTTGAAACCGCCAACTCGCGCTACATACAACAAACCACGACCATCGACTACCCCACCCGTATTCCAAAGCAATTCCAACAGGCGCGTCGCTTGGTCGGGGTTCATTGGGGTGCGATTGAAGGCAGCGGTTGCCCGTTCGACATCGCCAAAATCGCTATACAGTGGCATGAGCAAATCTAGCCCAGCCCGCATCAACGATTCATCGGTTGTTTGGTCGAAAATCGTTTCGAGCATGCCCACGATGTTATGTTTAAGCAAACGTGGATCGCGTTCGTCAAACCAAGAATCGGTTTGTTCTTGGGCTTTTTGGGGTGATAAGCGGGCAAATGCTGCCTCTAGGCCTTTGAAACGCACCGCCCAAAAAACATCCAAGGGCTTAATATCTTCACCTGCCAGCCAATCCAAATACCACCAGCGTTGTTCAGGTGTAAGCGTTTTGTAGGAAGCAACGGCGTAGGTTGGTGGCGTTGGAGCATTCCAGGGTTCTGGCGAGCTTGGTTGCTTAATCGACAGCGTGCGAATCAGCACAGCATCGGGCGAGGTGTTTTGGCGGCCACTCCAGTAGGAAAAGACATCCCACTCGTTTTTGACGATTTTGACCCCAGGCACTTTTTGAATTCGCGCCAATTTTTGCTCGAGGATGGCCTCTTCTTCCTCGGTCATCACATATTCAGCCGAGCCAGAAAGGTCGAATTGCACCACACCGCCATCGCCCTTGAGAATACCATCGAGCAATTCAAGGCCATCGAGCGGGGTGCTGCCTTTTTTGTTCGAGCGCACTTGCTCCTGCGCAGCAGCGGCTAAACCACGAATAAAACTCGCTGCATCAGAGCGATCGAATAAAAACACGCCTTGGGAAAGCTCCAACGCGCGGGCAACCCACATCACCAAGGTATCGCTGTAGTTTAAGGCTACGGGCATGGTTGGGGTTTGCTCGACCATAGTCCGAATGACGGTAGTTTGATGGCGTTCGCCCCAGCGTTCAGCAATATCGCGCATGGCCTGCTCAATCGCGGCACGTTTGCCACCTAAACCACGGCCAAGCTTGAAATTACAGCGCGAGGCAATATCAAATAACAACGGACCACTAGCCTCAATCGAAGCTAAGGCAAAACAACGAATCAACACATCAGCAGGAATTGCATTTGAGGGAGTGTAGAGCGTGAGCCATTCGCCCAATAATTCAGGTTGCGAAGCGGCATAGGCCAAGGTTAGCACATTGCCAATCGAGCTTTGGGCTACCGCATCATTGGTGCTCGAATCGTACAACTGACGCATAGCCGTAATTGCTTCATCGCGGCGGGTGGTGGTTAATTCAGCACACAAGGCATAGAGCCGCATAATTCGAAAGAGCTGAATCGCTCCGCTCTCATCGCCAGCCAACCAAGCAATATAATTCCAACGTTGTTCGGGGGTTAATGAGGCATAGGTTGGCGAATAGGTAAAATAGCCGCCCCACGTCACCCGTCCACCAGTCGGACGCATCACCGGAAAACGCACCAAATCGAGCATAATCCGCGTATCCAACATAAAACGCCCAGGCTGTTGATTAATGTGCACTCCAACCAACGAACGGATACTCTCAGCCATCCGCTCAAATGTAGCCCGATCTTCAGCAGAAAGTGTACGTTGTGGAATCGCGCGAGTAGTGCGTGCCATCGTGGATTATGTCACCTCAAAGTTAAACATCAGCGCTTATTGTAGCATATTTCTGCCCACTCGTCAGACTTAACACTTTGTGATTGGTTGAGAATACTCAATCAATTATGGGATTTGATACTTCGTTAAGCTTTTCTCCCAGTTATGGACTATCGTTTAGATGTAATGGTTCATAGCATCAACAGCGGCCAGCATGCCCTCACCCCCTAGCCCCCTCTCCCGCCGGGCGAGCGAGAGGGAATTGTCCTCAATCATCAAAGGGGAATGCCCCTCGCCTACCGCAGTGGGAGAGGGGTTGGGGTGAGGGAACGGAAATTATCCTTAATCCCCGTAATCCCCCTAAATAGCAATTTTTGATGGCACAAAACCTCGTTATTGACGAAACTTATTCGGCTTGCAAGCCAAGCGCAACCATGGGATAAGCGGCGTTGGGCAGCCACAAGACTCGCACCCGATAACCTTGATATTCAATAACTTGGCCAAGTGTTGCAGTTTGTTTTAATTCGGGCACGCTGCTACTAACCCAGAAACTCAATTCAACTTGGCCATTCGCAGGGTCATAATCACCAATTGTAATTGTTAGATAGCCATCGCCAACACTACTATTGGCGGGCGCAATCAATAATTGTTCTTGGCCAAGGGCTTCAATTGGCAAAATAGGCGCTTGTTCAGCAGTTAAACGAATGGCCACTTGAATTGAGCTTTGCTCGATTGACAGCAATTGCACTTGATAATTTGCGACCGTAATCGTCTGATCAAGCATTAATTGGGTGTGATAATTAAAAATCGCTGGCTTGGTTAAAAAGCGAATGCGCACACCAATTGATTGCTGCGGCTGATCAGCAGCATATAAAATTTGCAAAACACCAAGATTCAAGCCTTCGATATGCAAATCGGTGCCTTCGCGTAAAGTCACCACGGTTGCTTGATCAATCGCTAACATTGAAGTTTCCTGTTCTGGGTCGGCCAGCGGATCTTGCTTGGCCTGACAACCCATCAATAACACGATAATCCAGCCCAATAAGCAGCAAAAACGCATGCAACCCCCGCCAATTAATCAATTGGATTGGTTATAACAACATTAAACACCTGCTCAAGATCCGCATAATCGACCGTGACTGGTGATTCATCCCACGACCATGGATTGCGCAAGGTCACCCAATTGCGCTGTTGATCGATATGGCTCACATAGTAGGCATGCTTCGGTTGCAGTTGTTTATTGATAAACGCTGGTTGATTAACGCTCGGATCGCTTGGATCAGGCGTGCCAAAAATAATCGCTTGTTGATTATTATGCATCGTGGCTAGTTGATGAAT
Organism: Herpetosiphon sp.; assembly: GCF_003512625.1. Lineage (NCBI taxonomy): Bacteria > Bacillati > Chloroflexota > Chloroflexia > Herpetosiphonales > Herpetosiphonaceae > Herpetosiphon > Herpetosiphon sp. Next base: position 12,332 of record NZ_DOPT01000062.1, read on the forward strand.
GCTGTAGCTTTGAGGTTCGTTAATCGCGCTACGTTGACCAGTAATCGCCTCTAGCACATCGGCAGGGTTACCACCTTTGTTGAGCGTACTATACATATCAATTGGATTATTGCTTTGACTCAGAAATTGGGCGTAGGCTTTTTCCATAATTGCTGGCCATAATTCGCGTTTGCCATCCAACACTTCTTGATTTTCGTGGATATAGGGCTGTGTGCCATCAGCAAGCACTGGAAATTCAGCAGTTACGGTGATTTTCACCGGATCAAAGCCATTATCAAACCAATTATTTAAACGATTAAAGCGCGTATCGGCTTCGCGCTGGTAAAATGTAACGGTATAGGTGCCATCGCCATTATCTTCAATTGCATTACGAATCACATCGGGGTTATTTTGGGCTACCGCCGCCAGCGAAGCTACCACAAAACAATTGCCAATCTGGCCTTGATCAGCATCGCTGGGGTGAATGCCTTGGCGCATATCAGCCCCGCCAGCTAAATATAATTCACCCTCAACTGGGCGCATTTCGCTAATTTCGAGATAGGCATCTTTGTATTTGCCTGCCTGATCAGTTGTTTGATTAAGCACCACTTCGGCCCGAAACAAGCTAGCGGCTTCACGTTCAGCTTCGTGCAATACACCGCTCAATTCAAGGCTAACTTGCTGGGCAGTATGCAAAACAATCATTAAGCGTTGTAGGGTGGGCAGTAGTTGGGTTTGATATTCGTTGGCAAAGGCCGTTGCCGCAGCACCTTGCCATGCCCCAGCAATTAATGGCTCGGCAACCTGTTGAATTTGCAGGCGAATTGTTTGCACCTGCTCGGTTTGGCGCTGAAACCGCTGGGCAACCTGCTTGATCAGCTCATAATCAATTTGCACAATCGGGGCTGGCATCGCAACATCCTTCTAGTTGGGGCAATGCACAGAACTCTTGCACAACCCTCAATTCAACACAGCCCCACTATACGCTACAACGCCAGCCCAAGAATTAAAGCTGAGTTAAGATTTATGCGCCAAACGCCGCAATGGCACAGGCTGATAGATCGTCGCTAGCATGCTCAAACTAAATAGCAGTGCCGCCAAGCCATGGATACTAGCCCCAAACACCAGCAACCAGCGTGCCCAAGCCAAGCCAGCCACTAATCCAGCCCACCCAAGATCAATAATGGCTACCGCGCTAATCGCCAAAAACACCTGCCAATTAGCAATATTGGCCAAGCCCAACGGTCGCCCCATAAAGCGTGGAATCATAAAATAGGCCATTCCATAAATCAGGATCGTCGCAAAGCCCGCTAAATTCGATTCAACATGGATTGGGCGAAGTTGCGCACCCAAAGCCCGATCAAAGGCAAAACTAATGCCCAAGCCAATCCCAACTGCCAAATAAAAGACTGCCGCGCGAATCGACCACATGGTCAAGGGGCCGATGCGGCGCGGCTGCACAATGCTCAATTGGCTTGGTTGCTTGACAGGCGGAGTAGCCAAGGCCGGAATCAACAGCCAAACACAACACGCTAAGGCCACTAAAATGAAACTGGCTCCAAGCGCAAAGAGGGCAGGCAGATCAACGCCCAAGCCAAGCACAATGCTCAGCAAACCAAGATGATGCAAGCTCAAGCCCACTTTTAGCCAACGCGGATCACGGGTTGCTTGGCCTGACCAACGCGGCAAGACATGGCAGGCTACGCCAATAATCATCAACATCATCCAACCAAGGGTCAATAAATGCTCAGCGCTCAAAAGCCAACGGGAATGAATCAAGCCAAATTCACGAGCAAGAATTAAGCTCAGCGCTAGGGGTAAACTGGCTCCAGAGGTTTTCGTGGCGAGGGTCGAGAGTCGATCAATCTGTTGTTGCAAGGGTGATGATGGCATGCTTGGGCGCAATTTAGGGCTACGCAACAGTTGCATAATATTCCACATAAACAACCAACTGCCCAGCCACTCCAAACCCAAGCCTAAGCGATAACTGAGTTGGCTATACCAAACCAAGCCACTGCTGGCCAGCACGACACCCAAACTCCAAACCAACCAATGCAACTCCAACCACGCTGGTTTGGGGAAATTGCGGCCACTGAATACCGGAGTTGTGTGGTAATTCACCGCAAAAATACTACAGCTGATCCAGCCATACAGCAGCAGATGCACCCAAGCATCCCAGCGCTGTGGGCCAGCCGCCGTCAAAGCCAGATGCACAATCGTCGCCAGCAACAAGGCTACCAAGCCGCTAAGCCAAAATAATTTACTATGCCGCGCCATCATTATCACTCCATCAACGAGCCAATCTAAGGCTAGTTTACGGAGATTGATCGATCTGCACAGCGATATTTCTCACATGGCATTATGCTTGGTGATTGTGGGAAACAGGCCAGCTCGCCGTTGATGGCAACTAAAATAGATCAATTCATCGCTGGTGGCTTGGATTGAACGAGCAGCACCACGCGGCACACAGACGATCGAGCCAACGCCAATTGGCTGTTGCACCAAATCGATCTCCAAAATAGCCGTGCCTTCGAGCACGATTAATAGCACATCAACTTCGTGATTTTGATGGTTAGGAATGCCATCGCCAAAGCGAAAACGCAACAAATTGAGGTTAAGTTGATCGGTGGTGTAGCTCCACAATGGGCCATCAAGCTCGCTTTGGTCGCGCAGTTGAGCCAAATCCAAGGGCGGAAAGGTACCAACAATCAATTGCGAAAGTAATGCATGCATTGGGCAAATTCCTTGTACTATGGTGGCAGTCCAGTTCTAGTGCAACGAGGATACGCTGATGGATCGAAATGTTTTATTTGCCCATGTCAGTTTCACTCGCGATCTATCGCCAACGATTATTGCTGCGCTGAGCAGCCATGCCAATGAACAAACCGTCGAGCGTGGTCAGATTATCACGCTGGAGGGCGACCCCGCCGTAGCAATGTATCTGGTGTATAGCGGGCGAATTAAGGTTGTGCGTCATTCAATCGAGGGCCGCGAGCATATTTTACACGTAGTTGAGGCCTACGATCATTTTAATACAGTCCCGATGTTTCGTGAAGCCCGCTGCCCAGCCACCAGTGAAGCCTTAGTTACCAGCCAATTATTGGCAATTCCGCGTGAACATATCCGCCAAGTCGCCCAGCAACACCCTGAATTAGCCTTGGCAATGTTGGGCGAATTCGCGAACCGTTTGCATAATTTGGTTGGCTTAATTGAAAATTTGGCCTTGCATACGGTCAACGGGCGTTTGGCGCGTTTATTGTTGCAACAAGCTGCATTAGCCGAACAAAATCCCAATCTTGCACCTTTAACCCAAGCTGAAATGGCCGCGCATATTGGCTCAGTGCGTGAGATGGTCGGGCGAGCCTTGAAGGCCTTTGATGCCCAAGGCTTAATTCGGCTTGAGCGCGGCATAATCGAAATTATCGATCCCCAAGGTTTAGCTGCCCAAGCTGAGCTTTAGTTAATGGCTGGCTGCTTGGGGCAAAGCGAATTGCAAACGAACGGCTAATCGCTTCGGTTGGGCAGGCAATTTCGCAGCGATCGCAAAAGGTACAGGCTTCGGGTTTGACTAAGACCGCATGCTGTTGCTCAATTGCCACTGCGGCAGTTGGGCAAACATGTTCACAGGCACCACAGGCAATACAACGTTGCAAATTAATCACAGGTAATACCATCACCAACTCCGATCAGTAGCTGTAACAGTTCATTCGTTCCCTCACCCAGTCCCTCAAGGATAGGTTTTTAATCGTTTTCCGTTGTGAACCACTAATCCCGTGGTTCATCAGTGGATGCCTGTTCACCAACACCTGTCCTTGAGGGGGTGCAGGGGG